>DASVCM010000527.1:0-4992 GCA_036381635.1 Lacipirellula sp. | reverse complement strand
GCGGCGGCGGCGCACTACGTCGGCGCCGGCGAACTGCGAGTGCTAATCCTTCCCGGCGCCGAGCCGGTACAACGAGCCAACTTCCGCGTGGCGATCGTTTCCGGAGCCTTCGACAACGACATGATGTGCCCCGGCTGTCGCTACGGCCAGTCGTTCATTGCCGCGGAAAAGGTATTCGTCACGCGCAATCGGATTGACAGCACGCTCGAGCGGTGGCCGGACATCTCGTGGCGCGGTCGCAAGGCCATCGGTACGACGGGCATCGACGCCAACTGCCTCGGCGAGCACGCCCACAAGCTCTGCCAGCAGACGCTTACCGACGACGTCGAGGAGAGCCACTACATCGAGCCGCACCTGGAGAGCGAGCGGTTCATGTCAATGCTGTGCTGCATCTCGTTCCCGCCGTCCGCCGACGGCTTCGCGGGACAGGCGCCGAGCGGCCCCGCGCCGCAGCGGTCGTCCGACGGCGGCTTCATTACGCCGGGCGAAGCGGTCGATGCTCTGCGCGATCTGGTTCCGCTTCCGGGTCGGGCATGGCAGCGGCGGGGGATCTTGCCTTAGTCTCAGCCGCAACGCGGCGGCAGTGAATAGCCAGGGGCGTAAGCCCCTGGTATGCACGAACATTACAACATAAGCCCCAACGGGGCGGTAGTGCGCGGGCCATCTTACTACCGCCCCGTTGGGGCTTACGATCATTGGACATGCTCGCACCAGGGGCTCACGCCCCTGGCTATTGACTTACGCCCCGTTGGGGCTGCATGCAATTGCATAGGCATCAGAGCCGCGATCTGCAATCTAGTTCCTTCGCTGCGCCGCCACGATCGGCTGTCGCGCCTCCGGCGAGGTGAAGTAGCCGTGCAGCAGGAAGTTCATGGCCGCGGCGCGGACTTCCTTGTACTTCGCCATGAGTTGATGGATGCCGCCGGTCTGGATGTAATCCGTCGCGCCGGCGAGCTTGGAGGTCTCGATGCTCAGCAGCATGTCATCGTCGCCGGGAATACTGCCGAGATACCCTTCCCCGTCGCCCTTGCCGCCGACGATGATGCCAAATTCGAACTCTGGCGTTGCCAACTCCGCCTCCAACTCCGGCCAGCCGCGCGAGGGAGCGAGCTGCTCCAACGGCTTGCCGGCCGCAAGCGACACGAGCCGGTTGTCGGCGAACTGGTCGGCTAGCTCCGCCCCATGATTCGGCGGCGAGATCATCACCATCCGCTTGAACTTCACCGGCGGCCGCATCTCTGGCTGTAGCCGTTCGAGGTTGTAGAGGTAGCGGCGAATGACAATGTTGCCCATGCTGTGCGCGACGAAGCTGATCTCCTCAACGCCCTCGAGATTTCGAATGACGCTGTCCAGCGACGCGGCGTACGAGTCGATGTCTTCCATCGTCGATGGATAGCTGATGTTGATCGCCGCGAGATTGCCGTTCTCGCGCAGGTAATCGACGAGTCCCTCCATATAGGCCGGCGGCGCTCCGAGGCCGTGCATCACGACGACGATGTGCTTGGGCATCGGCGGAAACTGCTGCGACTGTTTGATCTCATGAAGTTTGGCGAGGCAGGTGTCGAACGAGCCGAAGGCGTGCCGCCGGTTGTTGGGATCGAGCAGCCGGTAATGGCCGATCACCGAATGCTTGGCGATCCGCCAGTCGTGGAACCAGACCTCGTCTGACCAGACGAAGGCGTTGCCGAGCGTCGGCATGCCGGCCGAGAAGAGCCCGAATTCCCGTTGCGCGAGCGCCGGCGCCGCGAAAGTGAGCGAAAGCGCGACCCATGCGATGGCTGGGACAGTAGCAGCGAAGCGGAACATGCACTTCTCCTCGAATGGGGGACGGCGAGGCCTGTCCAAGCCGTTCGCCGCGAACCGCACATTCTAGCCGCGGCCGGTTGTGGGCCAAACGTGGATACGGCGTCGGCCCGCCGCCGGTTCTCTGTCTAAGCGCAAGGCGCTGCTGACATGTTACACGGCCGGCCAGGAGGGTCGGGCTATCTCTGCTCGCATTGCTGGGATAATTTGGAGAAATGGCTCGCACTGAGTATGAGTTCGACGTGGTGGTGGTAGGCGCCGGGCACGCCGGCGTGGAGGCGGCCCTCGCTGCTGCGCGCATGGACGCCAAGACGGCCCTGCTGACGACCAATCTCGACACCGTCGGCCAGATGAGCTGCAATCCGGCCATCGGCGGCGTCGGCAAGGGGCAGATTGTCCGCGAGATCGACGCCCTCGGCGGCGCCATGGGACGGGCGATCGACGCCACCGGCATCCAGTTCCGCATGCTGAACTGCCGCAAGGGCCCGGCAATGCACAGCCCGCGGGCCCAGGCAGATAAAAAGCTGTACCAGGCCGAGGTGAAGCGGATTGTCGAGGAGCAGCCAAACCTATCGCTGCGGCAGGAGGTGGTTGAGGACCTGCTGACGGAGGGTTCAGGGTTCAGGGTTCAGAGTTCAGCAAATCCGAATCTGAACCCTGAACCTCGAACTCTGAACCCGCGCATCCTCGGGGTCCGCGTCCGCGGCGACGCCGTCTACCGAGCCCATGCTGTCGTGCTCACGACCGGCACGTTTTTGCAGGCCATCATGCACACGGGCGAAGCCCAGACGCCCGGCGGCCGCGGCGGCGAAGGAACTACGGCAGGCATCAGTGGCGCGCTAAAGCGGCTCGGCATTCGCCTGGAGCGGTTCAAGACCGGTACGCCGCCTCGGCTAAATGGCAGAACCATCGACTACGACCGCACCGAGCTGCAGCCCGGCGACGACCGGCCTCAGCCGTTTTCCTTTCTTACCGAGAAACTCGAAGTCGAGCAGCTTCCCTGCTTCATCACGTACACCAGCGAAGCGGTTCACGACATCATCCGCGCGAACCTCGCACGGGCGCCCATGTACAGTGGGCAGATCACTTCGAGCGGTCCGCGTTACTGCCCTTCGATCGAGGACAAGGTCGTTCGCTTTGCGGAAAAGTCGCGACACCAGCTTTTTCTCGAGCCAGAAGGCCGCAACACGCGGGAGGTGTATGTCAACGGCGTCTCGACGAGCCTGCCGCGCGATGTGCAGGACGCCATTTTTCGCCTGATTCCGGGCCTGGAGCAGGCTCAGATCATGCGATACGGCTATGCGGTCGAGTATGACTACTCTCCGCCCGATCAGCTCAAACGGACATTCGAATCAAAGCAAGTCGCCGGGCTCTTTTTCGCCGGGCAGATCAACGGCACGACTGGCTACGAGGAAGCGGCCGCCCAGGGGCTCATCGCTGGCGCCAACGCGGCGCTGTCGCTTACGGATCGCGATCCGCTGGTGCTCGCGCGGGATCAGGCTTACATCGGCGTGCTCGTCGACGACCTCGTTACCCGCGGCGTTGATGAACCCTATCGAATGTTCACGAGCCGGGCGGAGTACCGGCTATTGCTTCGGCAGGACAATGCCGACCGCCGACTTACGCCGCTGGCGTATGAACTCGGCCTGGCAAGCCAAGCGCGGCTCGACCGGCTGCAGGACAAGCTTGCCGAGATTGCCCGTCTCACCGCGTTGCTCGAACAGACGCGTCGCGATGGTATTTCCCTTGCTCAGCGGTTGCGGCGTCCCGAGGTCGAGTGGTCGGAGCTCGTGGCGATCCTCCCTGAGCTAGCGGCCGCGCCGCAAGAAGTGGTGGATCAGATAATTTACGACACGAAATACGCCGGGTACGTCGCGCGACAGGAAGTGGAGGTTGAGCGTCAGCGGCGCTTGGCCGCGAAGCGAATCCCAGCGAGCTTCGACTATTCGCGCATTACGCATCTCCGCGCCGAAGCTCGCGAGAAGTTGGGCCGCATCCGCCCCGCCGATCTTTCGCAAGCCAGCCGCGTCAGCGGCATCACGCCTGCCGACATCGCGCTGGTGATGGTCCATCTTGAAGGCCGCGCTCGCTAGCTGGCATCTCGGCTTGCCCAGGACTCGGCTTCCGGAATGAGGCTGCCTACTTAACGGGACAAAGAACTCTTGTTTTTGTGGCCGGGGCTTGCACGCCCCGAGCCCACTCCCAGCCAACAAGTCCTCGAACTGCTTATCGACGCAACTACTTAATTAGACTGTACTTGCGGCGATCCAACCGATGTTGACTCATCTTTCCACGTCGCTATAATTCCCGCAGTTGGCAATCCAGGAAACCTCGGCAGGAATGGATGACGTTGCCGTCTAAATAGCCTCGCACCTTTGCGTCGGCCGCCGTAAATCCAGCGACTACGCATCGTTGGGGGTTCGGCGAAGGCTTTCGGCGGCATTGGAGGCTGAGAACGAACAAGGGACAGGGAGGTTGGCGAGTCCCGGCATCCGCGTTGTGTCGGGCGTCACTCGCAATCAGCAAGGTCTCGGCGTCGCCGCGACACAACCACGGCTAAGGAGAGAGGTGGTATGAAGACCGTTTTCACAACCGGCGAGGCGGCCAAGATCTGCAAGGTTTCTCAGCAGACGATCATTCGCTGTTTTGACTCGGGGCAGCTCAAGGGCTTCCGGGTGCCCGGCAGCCGTTTCCGCCGCATCCCGCGCGACCAACTGTACGCCTTCATGCGGGACAACGGCATCCCGACCGACGCCCTCGATAGCGGCCGCCGCAAGATTCTGGTAGTGGACGACGACGTCGATCTGGTCGAGCTCATCTCCGACGCCCTCGTCCGCGACGGGCGGTTCGAAGTCCGCACTGTCAACAACGGCTTCGGCGCCGGAATGATGATCAAAGAGTTCCGGCCGGACCTCGTGGTGCTCGACGTGATGCTGCCGGATATTAACGGCAAGGAAGTCTGCAACCTTGTCCGCAGCGACAAAACGATGGACGACGTGCGGATTATCTGCATCTCCGGCATGGTCGAGCAGGACAAGATTCAAGAACTGCGCGACGCCGGCGCCGACGACTTCATGAAGAAGCCCTTTGACGTGGATCAACTGGTGGCGCGGGTCTGCCAGTTGCTGGACGTGGAGACGGCGGCGGCGAAGTAATTCTCTGGCGCTAGCTCGTAGCTGTCACTTCGAG
>DASVCM010000526.1:0-9357 GCA_036381635.1 Lacipirellula sp. | reverse complement strand
GTCCAGCTTGCTTCGATGACGTTCTCGTGGACGCCGACGGTGCCCCACGCGTCGAGCTCGTCGCGGCTTTCGATGACTACGCGGACGCTGGCCGCGGTGGCCGCCTCGCTGTTGATCACGCGGACCTTGTAATCGACCAGGTGAACGTCGGCGAGGTTCGGGAAGTGGCCGTTGAGGGCCTTTCGCAGGGCCGCGTCCAGGGCGTTTACCGGGCCGTCGCCCTCGGCCACTTCGTGGCGAATCTTGTCGCCGATCCGCAGCTTCACCGCCGCTTCGGTGATTGGCTGGCCCTCGCGGTTCTCGACGGTCGTGGTGTACTTGAGCAGTTCGAAGTGGGGCGTGAAGCTGCCGGCGAGCCGGCGGACGAGCAGCTCGAACGACGCCTCGGCCGCCTCGAACTGGTAGCCGCGGTTCTCCATCTCGACGATCTCGCGGAGCACGCGGTTCATCAGCTCCTTGTCCTGCGACAGATTGTGCTTCTCGGCAAGCGCGACGATGTTCGATCGGCCGGAGAGTTCGCTGACGAGCACGCGGCGTTCGTTGCCGACCGCGGCGGGATCGATATGCTCGTACGAGTGGGCTGCCTTCGCGACGGCGTGCACGTGCATGCCGCCTTTGTGGGCGAACGCGCTGGCGCCGACGAATGGTTGGCCGTTGCGGAAATTCATATTCGCGATTTCGTACACGTATCGCGATAGCTCGGTCAGGTGCTGCAACTTATCGGCGGCCAGCGTTTCGTAACCTTGCTTCTTCTTGAGTGCGAGGTTGCCGATGACCGAGATGAGATCGACGTTGCCGCACCGCTCGCCGAGGCCATTGATTGTTCCTTGGACATGGACGGCGCCGGCGTCGACGGCCGCGAGCGAGTTGGCCACGGCGAGCTCACAGTCGTTGTGGCAGTGGATGCCCAGCGGCACGTCCACCGCGGCGCTCGCCTCCTTAGTGAGCGCGGCGACTTCCTCCGGCAAACTGCCGCCATTGGTATCGCACATTACGACGAGCTTGGCGCCCGCTTCGGCCGCCGCGCGGATCGTCTTGACCGCATAGTCGGGGTTCGCTTTCCAGCCGTCGAAGAAGTGCTCGGCGTCGTAGATGACCTCGCGGCCCTGCTCGCGCAAAAACGCGACTGTCTCGCGGATCATCGCCAGGTTCTCTTCGAGCGAAACGCCCAGCACCTCGGTCGCGTGGAAGTCGCTCGTCTTGCCGACGATCGTCACCACCGGCGTCTTGGCCTCCAAGAGCGCCTTCATGCCGGGGTCGTCGGCCGCCGCCATGCCGCGCCGCCGGGTCATACCGAACGCACAGACCTTGCTGTGTTTGAGCGGCCCGGCCGCGATTCGCTGGAAGAACTCAGCGTCCTTGGGATTCGAGAGCGGGTAGCCCCCTTCGACGTAGTCGAACCCCATTTCATCGAGCCGCCGCGCGATGAGGACCTTGTCCTCGAGCGAGAAGCTCACGCCCTCGCCCTGAGCCCCGTCGCGCAGCGTCGTGTCGTAGAGTTGGATCTTCATAACAGTATTGTTAAAAAGCCCGCGGCTCCGCCGGGGGACTGCCATTGGCGAAGTCACCCGTCGCGCCGTCCACCGGCGGAGCCGGTGGCTTGCATAACAAAAAAACCCTGAAGCCGGTTCGGCCTCAGGGTTCGTGTGAATCGTGTGTGCGAGTCAGCAACCCTTACGGCCGGACCTCCGGAGTAATAATCGCGATAATGGCGACGATCGACGACATCGGGTGGATCCAGAATAAAGAGTGAAACTCGACATTCAAGGATAAGTCTCGCCCGCCGGGGTGTCAAACGGCAATTGTAGTCATCTCGCTCCGCGAGATGAAAAGCCTCTCGCGGAGCTACAGGCCTACTATGCACTCGCCGCCCGCTTGCCGCCGGGGTCGTCCGACTCTTCCTCCTCGTCGTCCTCGTCCCACTCCGATTCTTCCTCATCCTCCTCCTCCCATAAATCGTCGTCGGACTCGGCCTCTTCTTCGTCGGCATTCTCCTCGGCTTCCTCTTCGTCTTCCCAGTCGTCCTCTTCCGACTCGAGCTCGCTATCATCTTCGTCCGCTTCGAAGTCGTCCTCTTCGGCGGCGGCCTCGCGCTCGTCGTACTCCTGCTCGTCGGGGAGGATCTTCGTTACGCGCTTTGGTCGCGGCTCGACATTGGCCGCCGTTCGCGGTTGCGCGGCCGCTGGCCGCTTAACGTCTTCCTCTTGGCCGCCGCCGCTCATCGCTTCCCAATCAGCGATCGAGATGAGCACCTCACGGGCCTGGGCGCCGTTGTACTCGCCGACGATCTTGTCCTCGGCCATGAAGTCGATCAGCCGGGCGGCTCGCCCGTAGCCGATGCCCAGGCAGCGCTGCAGCAGCGAGACGCTGCCGCGGCGTTCCCGGACCACAATGTCAACCGCGGCTTCATACAGCTCATCGCGGTTCTTAAGGGCCCCCGGCGTGGCGACTTCCTCCTCGTCCTTCGTCTTAAGCTCGATCAGCTCCCGGGCGAACTGCGGCGAGTCGGTCGCAACGAACTCGGTGACCCGCGTAATCTCGTCGTCGGACAGGAACGTGCCCTGGCCGCGCAAAAGCTGGCTAGTGCCCGGCGATAGGAACAGCATGTCGCCATTGCCCAGGAGCTTATCAGCGCCCATTTCGTCGAGCACCACGCGGCTGTCGGTGCGGCTGGCCACCTGGAACGCGATGCGGGCCGGCAGGTTCGACTTAATCAGGCCCGTGATGACGTCGACCGTCGGCTTCTGCGTGGCAAGGATCAGGTGAATGCCGACAGCCCGGCTCTTCTGGGCGAGCCGGATGATGTGCTGCTCCACCTCCTTGCCGGCGGTCATCATGAGGTCGGCCATCTCGTCGGCGACGATGACGATGAACGGCAGATTCCGCGGAATCTGCTCCCATTCGGCCTCGCTGGTCGGTTCGATCCGCTCGCGCAGCTCTTCTTCGCTGAGCTGGTTATAGACAGTGACGTGCCGCACGCCGGCGCGGGCCAAAAGGGCGTACCGCTCCTCCATCTTGTCCACCGCCCAGGCGAGGATGGCTTCCGCTTTGCGCATGTCGGTGACGACAGGGTGCATCAGGTGCGGCAGCCGCTTGTAGCCGGAGAGCTCGACCATTTTCGGGTCGATCATCAGCATCCGCACTTCGTCCGGCCCGCGGCTCATGATCATCGACACGATGATCGAATTGAGGCACACCGACTTACCGGTGCCCGTGCGGCCGGCGATGAGCAGATGCGGCAGCGACGCGAGGTCGACGGCCATCGAGTTGCCAGCCACGTCCTTGCCGAGGTAGATCGGAATCTTCATCCGCTTGGCCCGGCCGTTGGTCTCCTCGATGACCTCGCGGATGCGGACGAGTTGGCGGTGCTCGTTGGGCACTTCGATGCCGACGGTGTTTTTGCCGGGAATCGGCGCCACGATGCGGACGCTCGGCACGCGGAGGGCGATCGCCAGGTCGTCGGCGAGGCCGGTAATTTTCGACAGCCGCAGGCCGGCTTCGAGCTCCACCTCGAACTGGGCGATGACCGGGCCGGTCTCGATCTCGACGACCTTCACGTTGAAGCCGAAGTCCTTGAACGTCTTTTCGAGGACCTTGGCCTTCCGCCGGACCTCTTTCTCGTGCTCCTCGTAGCTGACGTCGTCGGCAGGAAGTAGCAGGTCGAGCGGCGGCAGCTCGTAATCGATGTGCTCCGGCGTCTGGCTGGCGGCGGCGTCGAGCTGCGAGATCACCTCGTCGCGTTCAGTCCGCTTAGGATCCTTCGCTCGCTTCTTGATCCGCAAGGCCTCTGCTGCGTCCTCCTGCTCTTCTGCGGAAACCGAGGCTTCGTCGCCGCCGGCCTCCTCGGCGGCCTCCTCCTCTTCAGCCTCAGGTTCTTCAGTTTCCGACGCTTCCTCCGCAATCTGTTTTTGCTTCGAAGAAGGCGTTTTTACCTTGAGCGTGATCTCCTGAACTTCGTCCTCGTCCGATTCCTCGTCGCCTGCCGTTGCGTTTTCCTCGCTCGCTACTTCTGCATCGATAGCCGGCGCGGATTCCAGATCGGTCAGCCGCCGCTCGCCGCCACGCGCGGCAAGGTGCTGCCCGACGCGGCCGATCGTCATGAGACCGGCGCCGGAGACGACGGTCGTCTTAGCCGCGAATCGCAGCAGCAGATAATCGGTGCACAGGAGCATGCCGGCCAGCAGCACGCTCAACGCGAGAATGTAGGCCCCCAGGATGGCAAAGTGCGACTCGAGCAGGGCAAATCCCATCGCGCCGAGATATCCGCCCGCGCCTGCCTCCGGTCCTGGCGAGTGCCGCGGCAGCATCATCGCAAGGAGCGTCGAAATCGCGGCCAGGGAAACTGCCCAACCCACGCCGCGGAGCAACGGTTGGTCGATCTCGCGCCGCTTAAAGAGCAATACGCTCACGGCGACCAAGGATCCAACCACATACAGCGCCGCATAGCCAAATCCAGCGAACAGCAGATGCGCCGCGTACGCTCCAACTCGCCCACAGGCGTTCGCATACCCCTCGCGCGGCGGCGACACGAGCGTACTGGGCGGATCGCCAGGGTCGTAGGTTGCTAGTGACGCTGCAAGGAAGGCGCAGAGCGCCAACAGCGCCAGCGCCACCAGGTCGAGCTTCAGACTACGATTCTCGAACATAGGCACCCGATGCGCGCAATCGACCCGGCAAACAATGTCGGCAGCCGCACAGTCGTCATGACCGTGCGACGCGATCGTGCGGGCGCATCCGTGCCCAAAAGCCATCCGTAGTAAGTCGTCATCCTGAGCAGAGCGAAGGATCTACGGCCGCGCCAGATTCTTCGCTGCGCTCAGAATGACTTTTTGGGAGCGCATCGTCCTCCAGGACGGCCATTGCGCTCGCCACTACTTATTTCGACCGCTGCCGAACCGGCAGTGCAGTCCGCCGTTAGCATGCCTGACCACTTACGCCTACTGCACGATGCGAGTCACTGACTTCATGGGCACAATCGGTTGAACCCGACCCCATACGTGTTCTCCGGCCCCCTCCAGTTAATGAGGAGGGTTGGAGAGGGGGAAGGAATCGTCAACTGTCTCGGCATTCAATTGTTCACGCTGGACAGCTCAGGCGAGTTCGATCACAGCAAGAAAAGTGACCTGGATCACGGGCGAGGCGATAAATTGCACCGACTATTCCGTCTGCAGAAAGTTTGGTGAAGGTTTGAGCAGCCCCGGCCGGGCCTCCTTGAGGATGGCGACGAGATTACCCGCGGCGTCCAGAGCCGCAAGCGGCCTCGCGTCCAATTTTTCAAGTCCAAGTGATTCCACACGCAACAATCCGCCGCGGCGCACTTCAAACAACTGCTCGTCGGAAAGGGTTGCCCGCGGCAGTTGCCCGAGCGCCGTCAGCGGGGAAAGCGTACTGGCTCGCAGTCGCTCCGCATCCAGCCTCCGCGGGTCGACTGAGTTCTCTACACGGAATGCGCCGATCGCCGTTCGCGTCAGCGCCGACATCACGGCGCTGGTTCCAAGCGCCGCCGCCATGTCCCGTCCGACGCTCCGCACATAGGTGCCGCTGCTGCATTGCATCGAGAGGACGAGTTCCGGGTACTGATGCCGTTCGATCTCAAGGCGATAGATCTCTACCTTGCGCGGCGCCAGTTCCACCGCCGTCCCGCGCCTGGCCAGCTTGTAGGCCCGTTTGCCGTCGACCTTCACTGCGGAAAACGTCGGGGGCGCCTGCGAGATCGTCCCGATGAAGTGCGGGACGACCGCTTCGATCTCTTCACGCGTCGGAATCGCGGCGCCGGCGATCTCTTCCACGTCCGACTCGACGTCATCGCTCGCACTCCGCCGCCCCAGAAGGAATGTCGCTCGATACTCCTTCGGCATCTGCTGTACGTATTCGATTAGCCGGGTTGCGGGGCCGAGACAGACAACGAGCACTCCTTCGGCGATCGGATCGAGCGTCCCGGCATGGCCCGCCTTGGCCGGACGCACTAGCCGCTCCACGCGATTGAGCGCATCTCGCGACGACCACCCTGCAGGCTTATAGAGATTCACGATCCCAAACACGGCTCGCCCACCACCCAGCACTCGTTAGTCTGGACTTGCCCGCGGGGCACGCCCGTCCAGCCGCTACCCATCGCCGAGAAATTCCACGATACTGCCCATCATGCCGAACGACGACCGCAATTTTACCACTCTCGCCGATGCGCTCTCTGCGTATAGAGTCAAGCTTTCGTCCGAGCAAATCGAGCTTGTCGATCGTTACCGCGAGGCCCTCTGGCGTTGGAACGAGCAGCTTAACCTCACCCGCCACACAACGCTCGACAAGTTCGTCGGCCGGGACGTGGTCGATAGCGTCGAACTTGCCAAACTGATTCCGCATGGTCGGCGAGTTCTCGACATCGGCGCAGGCGGCGGAGTTCCCGGCGTCATCATGGCCATCATACGGCCTGACTTGCGGATGACGCTTGCCGAATCCACGCAGAAAAAGGCCCGCGTACTGCAATCGATGGTCGACGAACTCGCCCTGACGGTCGAGGTGTTCGCCGTCCGCGCCGAAGAGTTGCTCGAACTGCGCACCTACGACACGCTGGTTGCCCGTGCGGTTGCTCCGCTTTGGAAGCTACTCACGTGGCTTGCTCCGCATTGGGACGCCTTCCAGGAGCTGCTAGCCATCAAAGGCAAGTCGTGGGTCGAAGAACGCGCTGAGGCCCGCCACCGCGGCCTGCTTAAGAACCTGCAGCTTCGCAAGGCGGCGACTTATCCAATGCCTGGCGACCCGCCGGGCGAAAGCGTCATCCTCCGCCTGCGCCGGCGCGGCGACCATGACAGTGACGACGACCTCGAGTAAATCCATTCAGTCGGTAGGGTAGCCCGCCGTTGCCGAATCTCTTAAACTCATGGATTCGCCGCTTATCGAACCGCCAAAGACGCCGCGGCGGTTGATGCCAATCGGAACCACATAGCCGGAGATCTTTAATGGCCGACGAAACCAAGGAACAGAAGCCCGCCGCGGGCGCCGCCGAGCAGCAGGTCCGCGTTCAGGTTGAAGACAAAGACGCCGTCACTTCGTACGCGAACTTCTGCCGAGTGACGGGCACGCCCGAGGAACTGATCATCGACTTTGGCCTGAATGCCCAGCCCTTCGGCGTGCCGAGCGAGGCGGTGCATATCACCCAGCGGATTGTAACCAACTATTACACCGCCAAGCGGCTGCTCCATGCCCTGCATTTGTCAGTTCAGCGGCACGAACAGGCCTTCGGCGTTCTGGAGACGGACGTAAATAAGCGCGTCGTCGCCCGTCCGCAGCAGCCGCAGGGCTAAGAATCGCCGTTTCGGCGTGGCAAAGAATTCCACTTAGCCGCGCGGTCCGCGCCCGGGGTTAGCTGTTGCGAGTACGCGCCGCCCCTCACGCATCGCGTGCCGGCGAATCGGGTCGCTTCGCACTCGTCCCGGCGAGCGGCAGCCGCACCGTGAACTCGCTTCCCTTGCCGATGCCGTCGCTCCGTACGGTCACCGCGCCGCCATGTAGCCGCGTGATGTCTCGCACTACGCTCAGACCGATCCCTAATCCTCCCGACTCGCGCTCGGCGAACTCGGCCTGAGTGAACATGTCAAAAATCCGCGGCAGCAGCTCCGGCGAAATGCCAATGCCCGTGTCTTCGATCTTGACGACGGCCTCACGACCTTCGACAAGCAGCTTCACCCAGATAATGCCGCCATACTCGGTGTACTTGGCGGCATTTTGAATGAGGTTTACGAACACCTGCTGCAAACGAGCGGGGTCTGCCCGAACAATGACCGGTTCTTTCCCCAAGATGAGGTGCAGCTCGTGGGTTCGATCGTCGATGAGCGGTCGGCAGGTCTCAACCGCCGCCTTGAGGACGTCCTCCAGCGCCATGTCGCGCAGCTCCAGCTTTACCTTGCCAGTGCTGATTCGCGTGATGTCGAGCAAGTCGTCCACCAGACGTCGCATGGCATCCATTTGGCGTAAAATGATTGCCATGGCGAACGCCGCGTCCTGCGTGTCGCGCAACTCGGCCTTGAGCAACTCGGCTGCGTTGGTCAGGGACGATAGCGGGTTGCGCAGCTCATGAGCCAGCGTGCTGATGAAGCCGTTCTTCCGCTCGTCGGCGTGCTTAAGGGTACGGATCTCATTTTCCAGGCTCTCGATGTGGCCTTTGAGATCCGTGCGGTTGCGCAGCATCTTGCCATAACCGATGATCGCTCCTTCTGGCGACCGCATGGCCTGCAGGACGCCATTCGCCCAGAAGCGCAACCCGTCTTTTCGTCGCATCCAACGATCGTCTTCGGCCGGCGAACCGCTGTCGGCAATCGCCAATTCTTTCTGAGGAGCGCCTTGTTCAATGTCTTCTGACGCAAACAGCATTGAATGCTGCTGGCCGATAACCTCGCTGGCCGCGTAGCCGAAAATTGTCTCAGCTCCCGCCAGCCAATGAATAATTCGCCCCTCCGGATCCAGTATCATCAGCGCATATTCGGTTGCTTGCTGCTCCAACATTTGGAGTAGTTCGTCCGGATTCATCGATGCGGCGTTTTTCGCATTCATGGCAACCTCCGGTGCAGGTTGCGCGCCATTCACGGTACGTGCAATTGGCGCGGACAGTCTGCAAGCCCCGCCCGAATGGGTCGGCTTTTACGGGCCTCAGGCCGAACAATTGTCATAACCGGTCGCACGGCGCCGGCCGTGCGATCGTGACGTATATACCACCATGACGAGCCGTCAGGAGGCTTGTCACTTAATTAGCTAGCCCGCAACTTGGGAGTTCGGGCGATTCGTTTTGGGGACGGTGATGGCTCGACTAACGGAGTGTGATCGTTGCGGCTCGCTCGCGACGCTTGAGACGGTGCGAGAGCTTTATGGCGAGGGCCCATCGAGCGCTAGCGACAAGGTAAATCAGACGCTGACCATCGAAGAGGACATAGTCTGCCCGGTATGCGGGCTGCGCACGCAAGTTCTCGACTCGTCGGAAGACTGTGCCGTCTAGCCGGCTTTCGAGCTGAGCAACGACGCAGGCGTCCTGAGTGGAACGAACGAAATCTGCCATCAGTGCCGCTGGCTGAGCTGCCGGCTCCGCTCCATCGCATCTTCCGCCAGGCGGATATAACTCATCTGGTTCGTGCCGGCGAAGGCCCGCTGATAGGTGACGCTCAGCGCCGTGAAGCTGAAGGGGTCGTTTGGCTCGAGTTCCGTTACGCGCACAGCATGCTGAATGGCTTCCTCGTGCTTGCCCAGCCGCTGCAGGACGACGGCGAGGGCCGAATGGGCAAGTGCGTACCCCGGGTCAATGGCGAGCGCTTCTTGGAGCTTGCCGGCCGCTTCTTCGAGGCGGCCTTCGGCCTTGAGTTTGTCAGCTTCGTC
>DASVCM010000525.1:0-6990 GCA_036381635.1 Lacipirellula sp. | reverse complement strand
CAGGACCGATCACCGCCGAAGAGCTTGGCGAATTCGAAGGGGCCCTCGCCGAGGCCGCTGCGGTCGCTACTGGCGTCTTGCTGATCGGCTCGCTGCCGCATGGGGCGCCTAAAAACTACTTTCGCCAGTTGTTGACGCATGTACGGTGCCCCGTGATCCTCGATATTCGAGGTCCGGAGCTTTTGGCGGCGCTTGAAGACCGTCCGACCGTCATTAAGCCTAATCGCGAGGAGATCGAACAGACTCTTGGCGCGCTGATTCGAACCGACGAGCACATGCGCGACGCCGTCGCCGAGCTTCAACGGCGAGGCGCGCGAGGAGTCGTAGCCACGTCCGGCGCGGGAGACGTGTGGGTAGCGGTCGGTCCTGAGATTCATTGCATCTCGCCGCCGTCAATCGCTGCGGTTGTGAACCCAATCGGTTGTGGCGATTGCGTGGCCGCCGGGATTGCCTGGGGATTGGCCAATGGCGGCGATCTCATTGCCGCCGTCGACATCGGACTCCAAACAGCCGCCAAAAACCTCCAGACGCTCCTGCCTAGCGATTTCGACGGCCGCCGCGAGCAACTGGCGCGACGCTGACTCGAAAAAACTGCGCATGGGGCAGACAACTTGCCGCCAAGCGGCAAACATAGAGGTCTTCGACCAACGACGTACACGAAAAGCATACGGGAAAGAAGCAATGGAAAAGTGGCCCATCGGAGTATTCGCCAGCATCGACGCGGGGCTAGGCGTGCGGCTGGAAGTCGCCCGCGAACTTAACGTGCGGACGATCCACCTTCATACGCCGCACCGCGAGTCGCGCACCCCGCAACGAGCCGAAGAGTTTCTGCAACGGCTCAAAAAGCTGGACATCACGGTGACAGTGGTCTTCGCGGGATTTGAGGGTGAAAGTTATGCCGACATCCCTACCGTCTCGCGAACCGTCGGTCTGGTGCCGAAGGAAACGCGTCGCGAGCGTACGGTCGAGCTGAAGGAGATCGCCGACTTCGCCAAGCAGCTGGGCGTCGACAAGGTCGGCGTTCACATCGGCTTTGTGCCGCACGATCGGACCACGAATGAGTACCGCGATGTGCTCGAAGTCGCCCGCGAGGCGTGCGATCATCTGGCGCAGAATGGTCAGGCGCTCCATCTCGAAACCGGCCAGGAACCGGCCGACGTGCTGCTGGCGTTCCTGAAGGACGTTGAGCGCGACAACCTGTTCGTCAACTTCGACCCAGCCAACATGATCCTCTACGGCTGCGGCGAGCCGATTCCGGCGCTGCGCACGCTCGGCAGCTACGTTCGCAGCATCCACTGCAAGGACGCGACATGGTCCGAAAAGCCAGGCGAGACGTGGGGCGCCGAGGTTCCGCTCGGCGAGGGCGACGTGAATTTCGAGGCGTACCTCCGCACGCTCGCCGAAATCGGGTACGACGGGCCGCTTACGATTGAACGCGAGATCCCGCAGGAACCGGATCGCCAGAAGGCCGAAATTGCCGGTGCGGTGGAGTTGCTGGAAGGGTTGCGTCGCGGGACGCTCAAAGGTAGTCAGTAAACCACTGACAAACGCTGATCAACGCTAATAGCATAGAACCGTGGATCGTTTTCTTATTAGCGCGCATTAGCGTCAATTAGCGGTTAATGCCCTGTACATTCGCATTAGCGGTGAAAGGTTTGCACCAAATGATTAACGTCGGCATCGTCGGCCTGGGCTTCATGGGGATGATCCATTACCTCAGCTACAAGAAGCTGCAGGGGGTGCGGGTCGCAGCCGTTTGCGAAGTGAACCAGAAGCGGCTTACCGGCGATTGGACCGATATCAAAGGGAACTTCGGCCCGCCGGGTGAGCAGATGGATCTCTCGGACGTCGCGACGTTTACGAGTGTCGACGAGATGCTCGCGTCGACCGAGCTCGACTTGGTGGATGTCACCCTTCCCCCAGCCCTCCACGCCGACGCGACGGTAAAGGCACTTGCCGCCGGCCGGCATGTCTTCTGCGAAAAGCCGATGTCGCTGCGGCTGGAGGAGTGCGAGCGGATGTCGGCCGCGGCAAAGCAGGCGGACCGTCGACTGTACGTCGGCCATGTTTTACCGTTCTTCCCGGAATACGCTTGGGCGCATGAGACGGTGCGCAGCGGCAAGTACGGCGCCCTCCGCGGCGGGGCCTTTCGCCGAGTGATTTCCGATCCCGCTTGGCTAACCAATTACTGGAAGGCCGACATCATTGGCGGCCCGTTGTTCGACCTCCACGTTCACGACGCCCATTTCATCCGCCTGCTCTTCGGCATGCCCGATGATGTGGTAAGCCGCGGCCGGATGAAGGAGGGGCTGCCGGAATTCTGGCATTCGTTCTTCACCTACCGCGATAAGGACTATCTCGTGCAGGCCACCTCGGGTACGACGCCGCAGCAGGGACGCACCTTCAACCATGGGTTCGAGATCCATCTGGAACGCGCTACGTTGATGTTCGAATTCGCGGTCACCGGCGGCGAAGGCCAGTATCTGTGCCCGCCGACCGTATTGGACGACTCCGGCAAGGCCGAGCGGGAAACCCTCGGCAGCGGCGACCCGATGGACGCCTTCGAGGCCGAGCTGCGCACGGTTACCGACTGCGTGCGCAAAAATCAGGAAAGCGAGATTCTCGGGAGCCATCTAGCCCAAGACGCCATAAAACTCTGCCAAATGCAGGCCGCGAGCATCGCAGCCGCTCGCGGAACTGCCGCTCGCGGTTAGAATAAAAGTTCTCGCATTTGCGCGGGGGACTGACAGGCATCATTCTAGCAGCGAAGTCGGGTTTGAGATGAGCGTTACGCAATCGCAGAGCACGGGGACGGCCAGGCCGAGTTCTTATACCAACATGCACGAGCAGATGTTCAGCAGCGAGAAGATCCCTTGCCGCGTCTATCGCCACGCGGGCGAGGCGAGCAAGGCGGTCGCCGGCGAGATCGCCAATCTGATCCGCGAGCGGGCAGCTGCCGAGCAGACCTGCGTGCTGGGACTGGCCACTGGCAGCACGCCGGTCGGCGTCTACGGCGAGCTCGTGCGGCTGCACCAGGAAGAGGGCCTGTCGTTCCGCCATGTGATTACGTTCAATCTCGACGAGTACTACCCGATGCGGCCCGACGAGCTGCAGAGCTACGTCCGGTTCATGCGGGAGCACCTCTTCGATCAGGTCGATGTCGATCCGGCCAACGTTCACATTCCCGATGGCACGCTGCCGGAGAGCGAAGTCGAGGAACACTGCCGGCAGTACGAAGCGGCCATCCGCGATGCGGGCGGCGTCGATATCCAGATTCTGGGCATCGGCCGCACCGGGCACATCGGCTTCAACGAGCCGGGCTCGGGGCGCGATAGCCGCACCCGCATGATCACGCTCGACAAGACCACGCGGCGCGATGCGGCCAGCGACTTCTTCGGCGATGAGAACGTGCCTCGGCGGGCCATCACGATGGGCGTCGGCACGATTCTGGAAGCCAAGAAAGTGCTGCTGATGGCCTACGGCGAAGGCAAGGCCGGCGTTGTGGCGAAGGCAGTGGAAGGCGAGATTTCGGCCATCGTCGCGGCGAGCTTCCTGCAGACGCACCCGAACGCTCAGTTCGTGCTTGATGAAGCGGCGTCCGAATCGCTCACGCGTCGCAAGAGTCCCTGGCTGCTGGGGCACGTCGATTGGAACGATCAGCTCATTCGCAAGGCGGTCATCTGGCTGGCCGAGCGGGTGAAGAAGCCGATCCTCAAGTTGACCGAAGAGGATTACAACGAAGAAGGCCTGCAGGAACTGCTCGCCAGTCAGGGCACGGCCTACAACATCAACATCGAGGTGTTCCGCAACCTGCAGGCGACGATCACCGGTTGGCCGGGCGGCAAGCCGGCCCACGCTCGCCGGGCCGGCGATACGCCGCGGTTCGGGCCGGGCGCCTTCCCGAAGCGGGTGCTCATTTTCTCGCCGCATCCTGACGACGACGTCATCTCGATGGGCGGTACGCTCATCCGGCTGGTTGATCAGGGGCACGAAGTTCACGTCGCTTATCAAACGTCCGGCAACATCGCCGTGTTCGATGATGACGCGGTGACGTTCATGGACTTCGTGGCCGGGTTCAACAAGCACTTCAATATCGACATGCAGCGAACGGCCGAGTTTGAAGCGCATATCGACGAGTTCGTGAAGCACAAGAAGCCGGGACAGGTCGACAGTCCCGAAGTGCAGTTCATTAAGGGGCTGATTCGCCGGGGCGAAGCGCGTTCTGCGACACGGGCCTGCAACATTCCCGACTCGCAGCTTCACTTCATGGACATGCCGTTCTACGAAACGGGCCGCGTGCGAAAGAAGCCGCTTGCGGACGAGGACATTCAGATCACGGTCGATTTGCTGCGCAAAGTGCAGCCGCACCAGATCTATGCAGCCGGCGATCTGTCCGATCCGCACGGCACGCATCGTACCTGTTTGAGCGCCGTCTTCCAGGCGTGCAAGCGCGTGGAAAGCGACGAGTGGTTCAAGCAGTGCGAAGTCTGGCTGTACCGCGGCGCCTGGCAGGAATGGGGCGCCCATCAGATTGAGATGGCCGTGCCGCTCAGCCCGCAGGAACTCTTGCGGAAGCGGGCGGCGATCTTCAAGCACGAGTCGCAAAAGGACAAGGCCTTGTTCCCGGGCCCCGATCCGCGCGAGTTCTGGCAGCGGGCCGAGCAGCGCAACCGCGCGACGGCGGAGCTTTATGACAAGCTCGGCCTCGCCGAGTATGAAGCGATCGAGGGCTTCGTCCGCTGGAAGGGCGATCTGGACGCGGTATTGTAGGACTCTCGCTGAAGTGAGAGGCTTCATCTCGCGGAGCGAGATGACTACACTACCGCTTCTCGATCTCCACGCAGATGCCGCCGGCACGGACGGTCTGGTGCATTTTTGAGAGCCAGATCTCTTGCTTCCAGCGGAGCCCCAGTTGCTCGCACAGCCGGCGCAGGTCGGCGCGGTTGTAGGTGCGGCAGTACCAGAGCCGGCTGGTCCAGGCGCCCGAGAAGTTGTCTTCGGTGGTGAGCAAAAACATCCGTCCGCCGCGCTGGAGGACGCGCGACATTTCGGCGAGACCCGGCTCTGCATTCGGCAGATGCTCCAGCACGTAGCCGCAGGTGATGCAGTCGAACGACTCGTCCGGAAACGGCAACTGCGACAGATCGCAGGAAACGAATCGCGGCCGCGGGCTCTTGAGCCGATGGCGCGCTCGGCGGAGCATCTGCCGCGACAGGTCGGTGCAGGTGAGAGCCGCATCCTGATCGCCGTACTTCAGCACGTGCCCGGCGATTTGCCCGGCGCCGCTGCCGACGTCCAGGACGTTCTTGGCGCCGCGCAGGTCGAACCGCCGCGAACGGAAGATTCGCTCGCCCAGCGGGATGTGCAGCGACATCATGCTGCAGAGCGAGAGGATGGCGCCCTTGGGGCCGCCATACACCTTCTGCACCTTGTCGCGGTACTCGTCGTAGCTGACCTTGCGGATCAGGTCGTTTTCGATGAGCTGCTGCAGGCGCTTGCCCTTGGGGGCGCGGGGGCGGCGAGTCTTACGCGGCTTGAGTGTTAACGGCATGTAGGGTATCCGCCATTACCGGGAGACATTGGCGCCCAACGTAGCAAGGATTACGCCGGGCGCCCGATTCTTCGCTTCGCTCAGAATGACCGTCACGCGGTCCAGACCGTCCGCGGCAAATAATGTGCCTAGAGGGCGAGCGCCGGACGACCGCCGTGGTCTCCTGCCCATGGGCTTTAGATGTAAACGCGTCGGTTATAGATATACCACTCCAGTACTAGCACGAACAGTGCGGCCAGCAGCAGGGCCGTCCATAGCTCCTTACGAACGGGGGCCGCAGGCGCTTCCGCGTGGACCGGGTTATAGCCAATCATCAGGGACTCGACCGTCTGGATCCCCTTTTCGCCATCCTGGCGTGCACGTAGCCGCACGTCGCTCTCATTGCGGTCGAACAGGTTGACTGCAAACCGCGCGGCCAGATTGTTCCCGGCGTGGACATCGTAGACGCCGGGCTGGTCGGTTTCGTGGAAGGCCAATTTGCCGGAAGCCGGGGCTTCGACCTCGCGGGTCGAGCCGTCGGGGAGGGTTATGCGGAGCCGCTGCGAGCGCTCGGCCAGGTCGATCTCGGCGGTTTCGCCCGGCTGGATCAACTCGTTCTGCCGCTCGGCGGCGCCGCCGGCGAGATATTGAAACACGTTCAAGCAGAAGTTCGGGAAGCTGTAGTAACGGGGCCAGTTAGTGTTGACCATGGTGTCGCCCGATTCGCCTTGGCCGACGATCTCGAAGCCGATAACGGCGTCCTCGAACCCGTCGCGCGGGGCGATGGCCATCAATGGTCCCTTCGTCGAGTCGACAAGAATCTTGCCGCCGGCCGGCGGTTGGACGATGTAGCTGTCGGCGATGATGACGTTGCCGAGCTCGACGAGGTTGAGCAGCGGGTGGCTGCGCTGCCAGTCGATGATCTGCGGGGCGCTGACCGGCTCCTTGGACGACTCGGCCTGCCAGCCTTTCAGCGGCGGGACGCGGCCGATGAACAGCGTGCTGGCCAGCGGCATCTGCTCGGGCTTTTCGGGCGCACACTGGTCGAAGATGACCAGGTCGTACGTTTCGGCTTGCATCTCCTGCTGGAAGTCGGGCGTGCCGAGCACCCCGGGGGCGACCTTGTCGACCTTGCCATAGCGGCGGGTTCGTTCGGTCGAGAGGGCCAGCTCCAGGGCGTTGTTGCCGGGAGTGACCAAGAGTACGCGGGTTTGCTTCTGGCGGTCGAGCACGGCATAGGCGACGTTGTCGAGCGGCAGACGATCGGCGAACTCCTCTGGCGGTTCGATGCTGGCCTTCAGCTTGCCCGTGGGCGCGTCGCCGAGATCGAACGTCGTGCCAACGACGTCGCCGGCGGGCACGTTCAGTTCCGAGGCGTCAACCAGGGTGCCGTCGAGCGTGAGCGTGACGACGGCTGATTGATCGGCGTCGCTGAAGTTGGCGACCTGGACGAACGCCTG
>DASVCM010000524.1:0-2440 GCA_036381635.1 Lacipirellula sp. | reverse complement strand
GCCGGGCCTCGTGCCCGATCCGCTCTACCCCGAAACGACCGCCGACGTCGGACCGGCTTCGAATGGCGCCTTCTGGATTACGCTCAAAGTGCCCGCGGAGGCGAGCGTCGGGCGGCACGAAGTCGCTGTGACGCTGACCGTCGAGTATGAGTACCGTTTTCCCGCATGGCAGGCGACGAAACCGTGGAGCGTAACGCTGCCGGTCGTCGTCGACGTGAAGCCGCTGGTGCTCAAGCCGCGCACCGACTTTCCTGTAACACACTGGCTGTCGGCCGATTCGATCTGGGAGTATTACAAGATCGAGCCGTTCAGCGAGCGGTTCTGGGAGCTGGCGGACGCCTATATCGCCGACCTGACGGCGCACAATCTCAACGTCGTCTACTCGCCGATCTTCAACGCGCGGCACGAAATCCTCGAGCGGCCGGCTCAACTGCTGAAGGTCCGGCCGCTTGGCGACGATCGTTACGATTTCGATTTCAGCGACGTGCGACGTTGGATCGGCCTCGCTAAGAAGCACCATGCCGAGTATGTCGAGTGGACCCACTTCTTCACCCCGGCGCCGACCAGCGGCAAGCACCCGCAGCGGATCTTCGAGCGTTGGGACTCGCTGGGCCAGCTCCTCTGGCCGGCGGACGCCGAGGCGACCGGCCCCGCGTATCGGCGGTTTCTCGAGCAGTTCCTGCCGCAATTCAAGCAGGTGCTCGAGGAGGAAGGCATGCTCGAGCGATCCTTCTTCCATTGCGCCGATGAACCGGACGGCGATGCGCAGCTTGCCGACTATCGCAAGGCGCGGCTCATGCTCCGCGAGCTGGCGCCGTGGATGAAAGTGATCGACGCGATGAGCGACACGCGGTTCGCCACCGAGAAGCTGACCGACATGCCGATCCCCAGCATCGTGACCGCTCCCCACTTCACCGAGGCGGGCTGCGAGGCGTGGACCTACTTCTGCTGCGGCCCGCGCGGCCGCTACTTGCAGCGGTTTTTCGACACGCCGCTCGCGAAGCTGCGGATGGCGGGCTGGCTGTTTTACAAGCTCGGAGCGAAGGGATTCCTCCATTGGGGTCATAACTACTGGTTCGTGTTCTGCACCAGCACGATCGGCAACCCGTTCATCGACGGCGCGGTCAGCGCCTGGCCTGGCATGCCGTATGGCGACGCCTTCGTCGTTTACCCCGGCGCGAACGGGCCGATCAGTTCCATCCGCTGGGAAGTCTTCGCCGAGTCGCTGCAGGACTACGCCATGCTGCAAACCGCGGGCGTACCGCCCGAGGCGCCGTTGTTAGTCGACCTAAAGACCTATGAAGTGTTCCCCAAGGAGGAGGCGTGGCTCACTGCGGCGATTGAGAAGGTATTAAACGGATCGTGAGGTCTATGGATCTTTGCTGCGGTGTACGGGTCGTGTTACCAACTTAGGCGACGTTCGAGCTGGCGCTGCTTCCTCTAGCCGGCTGGCGGCTTCAGCGCGGCGCCGATCGTTATGAATTCTCGCCCGGCGGGCGGTAGTTCTAAGCGATAATCTCGGTCGCTCCACTGGAGCGTGGCAGTCGTCGCGTTTCTGAGATCGCGATTGACGATCATGGCGCGCTTCGTGCCGTCGGCGTGGTCGAACAGGCCGATCACCAGCGAGCCGCCTTCCTTCACTTGCAGCGGCGCGTCGGCCGGCAGGGCGACGCAGCCTTTCGGCAGATCGCCGGTGTGGTAGACGGCCGTGGACATCATCTGCATCAGCTCCGGAGCGAGCTCTTTCAGCTCCGCGTTGATCCGGCGGGCCATGTCGTAGTGGTGCGTGCGCTTGCCTTGGGGGTCGAGAATGCCGTTGTGGAAGTTGGCGTTCGGGTCGGTGGGCGTGAAGTAGGTGAAGTAAAACAGCGCCCGGACGCCGTAGGCGAGCGCGGTGTTCACCTGCCAGCGGAGGTCTGTTTCGCTGGGGTCGCGGTAGTTGAAGTGGGGCGTCGTCTGGAAGATAAACCCGATGGGGATGCCGTGCTTCAGGCCCTGGCGGCGGATGATCTCCATGTTCTCGAAGTACTCGGGCCGTTCGGCGCCGCCCTCCATGAGGGCGTAGTGGTCGTAGCAGAGGAGCTTCGGCTTGACCTCGACGCAGTACTTCTCGATGAACGGCTCGTAGGGGCCGCCGATGTGGGCTTCGGGGACGTAGTTGGGGAGCATGTTGATGAACGGCAGCCGCTCGGGGTCTTTGGCCAGAAAGTGCTCGTTGATCGCGGCGAGCTTGGGAAAGGCGCCGGGCGCCGGCTCGTCGTTGATGAAGTAGCCGCCGAGCGCGGGGTGCTGTGAATAATCGGCGACGACCGCGTCGAGGTTCTTGGCGAAGTCTGCGTGGCCGGGATCATTGGCCATGATTCGGCCGTCGGCGGGGATGAACTTCAGGCCGTGCTTCTGGCAGGCGTCGAGGATCCGCTGGTTCTGCTCGGGCGTGTTG
>DASVCM010000523.1:0-3488 GCA_036381635.1 Lacipirellula sp. | reverse complement strand
CGTGATCGACGGCCGCATCGCCGACGTCGTCGAGACGCGGATCATCGACAACCAGCTCGTGATGCCGCAGTTCGTCGTCGCCGAGCTGCAGGCCATTGCCGACTCGAGCGACAAGCTCCGCCGCGCGCGCGGCCGCCGCGGCCTCGACATCCTCAACCGTCTGCGCAGCGATCCGAAAGTGGACCTCGTGATTTTCGATCGCGAGTTGCCGGAGTTCGCCGGTCAGCCAGTGGATCAAAAGCTCGTGCTGCTCGCCAAACACCTTGAGGGCAAGGTCGTCACCAACGACTACAATCTCAACAAGGTCGCGAAGCTCCACAACGTCGGCGTGATCAACCTGAACGACCTCGGCAACGCCCTGAAGCCACTCTTCATGCCCGGCGAGGCGCTCGACGTCCGCGTCATCAAGCCGGGCGAGGAGCCGGCCCAGGGCGTCGGTTACCTGGACGACGGTACGATGGTCGTCATCGAAGGGGGCCGCGACCACATCGGCGAGAACGTTCATGTGCAGGTAACCAGCGTCCTGCAGACCAGCGCCGGCCGGATGATCTTCGGCCGCTACGAATCCCGCGTCGCGGCGAACGCCCGCCCGCCGGGCTCAAGCGCGCCCGCGGCGGTTTGAGCCCAAATCCCCCTCCCTCGAAGGTCGAAGAGGGGCCGCGGCGCCGAGGGGCTAGGGGAGGGATTTGCTTCGTCGAGAGCATTTCGCTCTAGCTAGTCCTCCCTGGCCGTACTTCAACGACTCTCGCTCACCATTAAATTGACCACCGACCGAGGCCGCCACTAATGTTCTTTCTCCAACGAATCGCACTCGCCGCCCTGCTCTTGCTTTTCGCCGCGCCGTCCGCCTCTGCAGGTCAAGACGAAGACGCCAAGAACGTCGACCGCCCGAACATCGTCATCTTCCTCGTCGACGACATGGGCTTCTCCGACATCGGCTGCTACGGCAGCGAAATTCCCACGCCGAACCTTGACGCGCTAGCCGCCAATGGCGTCCGCTTCACGCAGTTCTACAACACGGCCCGCTGCAGCCCCACGCGCGCCTCGCTGCTCACCGGCCTGTATCCCCATCAGGCCGGCATGGGTCATCTCGATAGCGAAGTCCACGAAGGTACGCGCGGCACGACCGGCCGGCTGCGCGACGATTGCGTGACCATCGCCGAGGTTCTCGGCGAGGCCGGCTACTTCACCTGCATGACCGGCAAGTGGCACCTCGGCCAGATGCACGGCTGCGTCCCGTGGGAACGCGGCTTCCAGCGCTCACTGAATTCCCCGTCCGGCGGCATCTACTTCCGCAAGCAGCCCTACCGCCCTGAGCTGTTCCTCAACGGCGAGAAGAAGATGAAGGACGACCCGAGGTTCGGCGAGCGGTGGTACAGCACCGACCTGTGGACCGACTGGGGCATTAAATTCGTCGACGAAGCGATCGACGCCGAGCAGCCCTTCTTTCTGTACGTCGGGCAGTGCGCACCGCACTTCCCGCTGATGGCGCCGGCCGAGGACATCAAGCGCTACCGCGGCAAGTACAAAGAAGGTTGGGAAAAGCTCCGCGAGGCGCGCCACCAGCGGCAGATTGAACTGGGAATCGTCAACGCCGCCTGGCCGCTAAGCGAAATCCCCGAGGAAGTGCCCGAGTGGGACAGCCTCACCGAGAAGCAGAAGGATCGCTTCGACCACATCATGGCCATCTACGCGGCGATGATCGACCAAATCGATGCGAACATCGGCAAGCTCGTCGCTCATCTTAAGCAGCGCGGAGAGCTGGACAACACGCTCATCCTGTTCCTCTCCGACAACGGCGGCAACGCCGAGTCCGGCCCGCGCGGCCGCTACGAAGGCAAGAATCCCGGCGGCCCCCACTCGCGCGTCTTCCTCGGCCAAAGCTGGGCGACGCTCAACAATACCCCCTTCCGCCGCTACAAGCACTTCACGCACGAAGGCGGGATTTCGACGCCGCTCATCGCGCACTGGCCCGCGGGAATCGCCAAGGATCGTAACGGCCAGCTCGAACGCCAGCCGGGGCACCTTGTGGACATCATGGCGACGGTCGTCGAAATCACCGGCGCTGAGTACCCGCAGGAGTTCAAGGGCCACGAGATTCAACCGATGGAAGGCGTCAGCCTCGTCCCCGCCCTGGCTGGCAAGGAACTAAACCGCGAGAACCCCATCTACTGGGAGCATGAAGGCAACCGCGCCATCCGCCGCGGCAAGTGGAAAGCCGTCATGAAGCTCGCCGGCCCGTGGGAGCTGTACGACATCGAGGCCGACCGCACCGAGCAGAACAACCTCATCGAGCAGGAGCCGGAACTGGCGAAAGAGTTGATCGCCGACTGGGAAGCCTGGGCCAACCGCGCCGACGTCCACCAATGGCCCGGCAAGGCCCGCCCCAACAGCGGCGACGCCCCGCCGGCGGAGCGAAAGGCACAAAGGAGCCCGAAGCGAGGGAGCCCGAAGCGCTAGCAAGGGCGTCCAGGTTTTGCTGCCTGATTCCGCGCGCCCTTGCTAGCGCTACGGGATCGCACTACATCCGCTCGACGACTTCGATGCCGAGCAGATCGAGCCCCCGCTCCAGCGTGCGCGCCGTCAGGTCGCACAGCAGTAGCCGGCTCTCGCGCAGCTCCGGCGTCTCCGCCTTCAGCACCGGGCAGTTCTCAAAGAACGAAGCGTACTTACTCGCCAGGTCGTACAGATAGTCGGTGAGCAGATTCGGCCGATAATCGGCGACCACGCGATCGAGCGCTTCGCTGAACTGCAGAATTGCGAGTCCGAGCGCCCGCTCCGCCGGATGTTCGAGCGAAATCCGCGCTTCGCTCGCCCGCAGCGCCTCAATATCAACGCCCCCTTTGCCGAAGATGCTGCTCACGCGCGCGTAGCTGTACTGCATGTACGCGGCCGTGTTGCCGGTCATCGCCAGCATCTTGTCGTACGAGAACTTGTAGTCGCTCGTCCGATTATGGGCGAGGTCGGCATACTTGATCGCCCCGATCCCCACCCGCTCGGCCACCGTCCGCCGGTCTTCCTCGCTCAACAGCGGCTCCGGCCGGGCGTCGTCGTTCTCGCAGACAATCGCATACGCCCGCGACACCGCCTCGTCTAACAGCCCCATCAACCCCACGCTCGAACCGCTGCGCGTCTTGAATGGCCTGCCGTCGTCCCCCAGCACCGTGCCGAAGCTGATGTGCTGCAGCTCGACGTCGCTGTAGCCCCACATCTTCGCCGTCGCAAAGAGCTGTCCGAAGTGCTGCGACTGCCGGTGGTCCACCACGTAGAGTATCGCGTCCGGCCGCCACTCGCGCATGCGGTGCTGAATCGTCACCAGGTCGGTCGTCGCGTACAAAAACGCCCCGTCTTGCTTCTGCACGATGAAGGGAGCGTCGTACCCCTCGACGAAGACGCACATTGCCCCGTCGCTCTCGCGGGCGAGGCCCTTGGCCTTCAAATCCTCAACAACGTCGGCGAGTCGTTCCTCGTAATAGCTCTCGCCGAGC
>DASVCM010000522.1:0-3000 GCA_036381635.1 Lacipirellula sp. | reverse complement strand
ACTCTCTCGGCACTCAACTCTTACGCGTCCAACAGTACGGTGACGTTGATCGAGTCGCTCGATTCGATGGTCACGGCCAACGGCCTGTTCGGCAATTTTGCCCAAGCGCAGTCGGTTGGCACGAACTCGCTGGGGACTCAGTTCTACTTGAACTACTTCGGCGGCGTTGACGGCAACGACGTCGTGTTGCAAACGACCCTGCCGGGCAGTCTGACGACGGGCCTGGTCTGGAATGTCGCCGGTGCGGCCGCCTTCACCAGCGGCTTCGCCAGCAGCAACGGCAACTTCGGCGTGGGGACCTTCCCGGCCGATCCGTTCGCCAGCGGCGTGGAGGACCTGTTCCTCGGCCATAATGGAACGGCCACGCTCTCGACCAGCGGCACGGCCGGTTCGCTGCAGGTCGGCACGAACGAGGCGCAGGCCCGAATCGCCGGCCGCAACGGCAACGGCACGCTCACCGCCACCGGTTCGGCCAACCTCACGCTTACCTCCAGCGGCGCCAGCGGCGATCTGTTGGTCGGCCGAGGCGTCTATGCGGGAACCGTCAACTGGGGCAGCACTGGCACGCTCGAGGCCCAAGGCCGGCTGCGCGTCGGCGAAGAAGCCGCCGGAACGTTCAACCAGACGGACGGCGTCGTCATCGGCGGCAATTCGGCGACCGGCGCGTACGTCGGCGTCGGCGTCGGCGACGGCGGCGATGGCACGTACAACCTCAACAACGGCGCCCTGCGTCCCAGCGGCGGCCTCGCCGGAACCGAATTCCGGCAAACCAACGTCGGTTATGAAGGAGGCGAGGGCGAGCTGAACGTCGGCGACGGCGTCGGCGCCGCCGGCTCCGCCGTGCTTGAATCGAACGACGATCTGTGGATCGGCCGCGCCGGCGGAACCGGTGTCATGAATGTCAAGGCCGACGGCCGAGTCCATTTGCAAACCAGCACCAACAACGCCGAACTCCATGTCGGCGAAGGCACGGCCGCCGCTCCGGGCCATGGCACGGTCGTGCAGACCGGCGGCACGGTCACCAGCGACGCGTTGGTGCGAATTGGCGCCGGCCCGGGGAGCGTCGGCAGCTACACGATCAGCGGCGGTTCGTTTACGACCGCGACCGACGGCACGGGCGCCTTCCAGATCGCCCGCAATGGCGCCACCGGCACGGTCCGCGTCGAGGGAACCGGCTCGTTCAACCACGGCGCCGAATTGTTCGTCGCCAATGAACAGAACAGCGGCTCGATCGGCCGCTTGGAGCTCATCGGCAGCGCGGGCAGCGTGACGATTGGCCAGCTCGAAAACGCCCCCGGCGGCGCCAACGGCATGAGCGAGACGATTCGCTGGGAAGCTGACGCCGGCGGCGTCATTTCGATGGTCATCACCGGCGCCGGGCCAGCGAGCTTCGACGCCCAGTTGCAAGACCCGAACGAGCTAGCGGCCAATACCGGCGCTGGCGACACCCTGATGGGCGACGGCATCGCGCTCGAGCTGGACTTGGCCGCGATCATCGGCGACACGTCGCTGACGCTCATCGATAACCAGTCGATCGGCGAGCCGATCACCGGCTTCTTCGAGAACGGCTCATCGATGGACCTGTACGAAGAGGGCGCGGCCATCACCGGCACGGGTTACGCCGGCACGGTCAACATTTCGTACATCGGCGGCGACGGCAACGACGTCGTGTTGAACCTCGTCGCCGGCGCCGTCAACAGCGCCGACTTCGACGACGATGGCGACGTCGACGGCCGCGATCTGCTCGCCTGGCAGCGCGGGTTGGGCGCCACCGGCGCCTCCCCGAGTCAGGGCGACGCCAACGGCGACGGCAACGTCACCAGCGCGGACCTCGATATCTGGAAAGATCAGTTCGGACCCGGCGCCGCGACGCCCGTTGCGGCCGCGGTCCCGGAGCCGGCGGCCCTCTCGCTGGCCATGGCGGCTGTATGCCTGGCGGGCATGGCAGCGCGTCGGCGCAACTGAAGTCTGTGACCTCCTCCGGCTCCCTCCCCCTTGTGGGGAGGGCTGGGGAGGGGGCTGAACCTTGGTACACGCATCCAATCACCCCTCCCTTGCCCTCCCCATCAAGGGGAGCGGACCGGAAGAATCCGAAATCTCCGCCTGCCATCCCCATGATACGTTGTGCGGCCTTGATGTTGCTTGGGTTTTGGGCCGGCGCGGCCACACCGGCCGTCGCTCAGCCGAACGTCGTCATTGTCAACCTCGACGACTTCGGTTGGGGCGACATCGGCGCCTACGGCAGCGATTACACCGAGACGCCGAATCTCGACGCGCTGGCCGCCGCAGGCATGCGGTTCACGCAGTTTTACTCGGGGGCGCCGATTTGCTCGCCGTCGCGGGCGGCTCTATTCACCGGGCAGTTTTCAGCGCGTTCTGGCATCAACTCGTTCCTCAATAACTCGGCGGACAATCTGGCGCGCGACAACGCGGATAGCCTGTCGCTGAGCGCGCCCTCGATGGCCCGCGCGTTTCACGACGGCGGCTACGCCACCGGCCACTTCGGCAAATGGCACCTCGGCGGCGGCCGCGACGTCGGCTATGCGACCAATCCCACGCCTGGCACAAACGTCGCCGCGCCTCGCATTGTCGAATACGGCTACGACGAGGCGTGGACGCAGTTCGAGGGCTTGGGCAATCGGATCATTAATGTGGCGGACTATGGCGGCGACGCGCAGGGCGTCGCGACGCGGCCCAGCGCCTACTACAACGGGCTGAATCAGCAGAGCGACGCCCGCGGCACGGGCGGCGGGCTCGACGAGATCGTCTACCTCGAGCGGCAGTACAACGCGACGTTCATGGTCGATCGCGCGATCGAGTTCCTCGACCAATCGAAAGCCGCCGATCCCAACAAGCCCGTGTTTATGAACGTGTGGCTCGACGAGTCGCACACGCCGCACGATCCGCCCGATCACTTGCAAGCGAAGTACGACAACCTTTATCCGAGCTTGCCGGCCGAGACGCGCGGGTATCTTGCCGTCATCGAGTATGCCGACCTAC
>DASVCM010000521.1:0-21303 GCA_036381635.1 Lacipirellula sp. | reverse complement strand
GCGACCGGGCTCCTATCGTCTTTGCTTCGAGAACAGGCCGCGGTCCAAAATATTCCGGCCAGGATGGCCGAGCTATATATAGGGCCTGCAGGCGGGCGCTCAGAAGCAGGTGGTGGTGTCTCCAGATGGACACCCGCCGGTGGTCAACGGATGGCACCACCTAACTGGCGTATGTGACTTGGATTCAACTGACCACCTCCTTCCATTACTGGGTGTTGGCGGCTGTCGTCCCTGCCAGAGGAACTCGAGCGGCCGGAACTTGCCCGTCGTGCTTGCGAGGGCACGACCTTCTAGCTGCATTATATTTACTGCCGGAGCGAAAAGGGCAAGCTCAATCCTGGCGGATTGCGGCTTTTTCTTTCCCTGGCAGCAAATGTGCAACAGCCGTTTAGACGCAGCCGAGCGAACCCGGGTTCGCTAGTTTGTTTCTAGAACCGTGTCACCCCGAGGTCTGCCGAGGGGTCCGGCTAGATTCCTCGGCGGACCTCGGAAAAACCGGATGGTGGCCCATGAAGCGCGCCCGGCCAGGTCTCCGCAGGCGACTCGCCGTGGCGAGATGGCCGGGCTATCTAGGATTTCGTTATGAACCGTCGGCAGTTGCAGAAGCTGGGGATTCCGCCGAAGTTTGCGGCCGCGGCGATCGATGCACTGCGGACGGCGGCGTCGCAGGATCTGGGGTTTGGGCTGAAGGGGAAGCGGGCGAAGGACCTCATCAAGGAAGTCGCCGCGTCGCCGGCGACGTTTGTGCACGACCCGGTATGGGGGCGGCTGGCCAGCGAGATGCTGGGGTACGCCCGCGGCATCGACGTTCCGTCGGCGGGCTCGGATGAAGAGTTCGGGCGTTTAAAAGGACATCCGCCCGGTGAGGGCGGCGCAGCAACCTAGCGTTACGCCAGATCCTTCGCTGCGCACAGGATGACACGAGCAGGGCGCTCAACGACTTGTTGCGGCCTTCCCGCGCGGTTGGAAAACTGACGCGTTTTCTTCGGCCATCGTGGCGCGGGAGTCGAAGAGCCAGCGGTTGCCGTGGTCGCGCCAATGTTGTACATGACGGCGCGTGCCAATATGCGGCGACCGCAGCGTAACCAAGAGGATTCGGTACACAGAACGACTCTCGATGGGTTTTACTTCGATGGTAACTGCATCGCCATCGGGCCGATGTCGATCGAGGATCGACGCGAATTGCCAGGTCCGCCAGCGATCGAGCTCGACCTGCTGCACGGCGTCGTCTTCAAGGTAGGCAAGCGCAGCATCAGGTTTGTCGCTGAGGCAGGCCGCTGTGAATCGGCGGGCCATGGCTTCAGGCGATCGATCGAGCAGCGCGGTTAGCGTATGCAATCCGTAGATCGCCGCAATCGCCCAGGGCGCCGCGAGCAGCGCGATTCGCGTTCGATGCCAGCGCCCATCAGGGGTGACGATCTGCCTCCTGACCCGGTCGAGCCAGGAATCGCTACGGGGCTTGCCGAGGTTGGCTTTCCATTGCTCGGCGGCTTCGCTGACGCCGTTCATCCGCTGATTAGGCCCGCGGGCGAGCGGCAGCCCGCAGCCGGGGCACTTTGCGGCGCGGCCACCGGGGACGTCGGGGATTAAGCCCGATTGCGAACATCGCGGACAGGAGTACCGAATGTGCGGCAAGTCGGCGAGCTTACGAATGTGCCCGCCCTTGGCGACGATGAATTCGCAGTCGCACTCGGGACAACGGATTCCGTTTTGCAGGCTCGTCCAACCAACCAGGCCCATGGTCGAACACTGCGGGCACTGAATCGGAATGCGCAGCGGCTGCTCCGCCTGCGCCTGCGGTTGCGGCGGGCCAGGACGGAGTTTGCCGCACGAGTCTGCCATGGCGCCACAGGGCCTATGCCCGTTTTAACTGGGAGGGCGAGGCTCCTGCCGAGCCGCGGAAACGTGTACCAGCGCAGGGCTCGGCGGGATCCTCGCCCTCCCACTCGGAGCCTAGAACTCGACGGCGCTTAGTGCTTCGCCGCCGGAGCGCGAGGTGAGCGAGGCGAGTACCCACAGCGGGACGCGATCAGAAATGAATCGCACCGAGCCGTCCGCGAATGCGAAGTTCGCGCCGCCATCGTGAAAGCTGTAGTACAGATGGCCCCACTCGTTGGAGTTGTTGATCTTCATAGTCCCGGGAATGGCGTCGAGGCCGGCCGCGTCGCGGTCGCACCAATCGATCCGCTGGCCGATGGCGTAGGAGTTGTCATTGGTGGCCCAGGCGCCGCCGCGAGCGCGGGCGCAATTGGCGTCCGTGCGCGAAGCGTTGGCGGGCCTCATTGTGCGGCCGCGCCACACGTCCTCGCGACCGGCGCATTCACCCAGGATGATCGTGTTGGAGGCGCCGTCGGTAACGCCGGAGAGCGTGGGATACTTGAGGCGGCCGCGGGCCAGATCAATGCGCGGGTCGCCCTCGACCGTGGTGGTCCACGTGGGCAAGGCGCCGGCGCCGTAAGGCTGAAGCACTCCCGACAGCACGATATCGCTGGTGGCTGACGTGCCGGGGGGGAAGCCGGGAATCGCCGAGCCGGCCGGGAGATTCGACGGAAGCTCGGCCAGAATCTCGCTATGCACCCCTTCAGGCGTGAAGTAGTCGCCGCAGGCGCCGATCTTATGGCCAACGTCGCTATCGTCCTTGAACTGCGTGCGCTCCTGAATGGGCGTTGACGGGCACATCAGCACCTCGATGTACTTCTGGACCGTGATGCCATTGGGTACGGGCCCGCCGTCAGGGTCGGGGATATGCGTCCCTGGGTTGGCGGGGTCTTCGATATACTCGCTGTGGACGCGCCACCAATCCTGGTCGAGATCGTAGTTGGCGTCGCTGACGAGATTCTCCTGCTCAAGAAACGGCAACAGATCGGGCGCCCAGCTACGGGCGGCGCCGTCGGATTCGGTGCGCTTGCAGAATGGCAGATGCTTCTCGGCGGCTTCGTAATTGTGGAACGCCAACGCAATCTGCTTCATGTTATTCTGACAAGAGGCCCGTTTTGCCGCTTCCCGCGCCGCTTGCACGGCCGGCAGGAGCAAGGCGATCAAGATGCCGATGATGGCCACGACGACGAGCAATTCGATGAGGGTAAACGCGCGGCGGCGCGCTATGATCCTGCGGCTTAACATCTGGCCGTGACTCCTGTCTAATGAGGCTGCTTGCTGACGACGCTCGTCGCCCTTCGCGAGAGACGGCAGCGGCAAGGCAATTCCCGCGCCTGATTGAATCTCAAGCGCGCGATTCAGAATGGATGGCGAAATCATCGCGTTTGTGTAGCGACTGCGCCGCGGCGGTAGAAAACTTCGGTCGCATTAATCGACACGGGCGTCGATAAATGCGACGCCGGCGTCTGCAATGAGTGTGACCTATGCGTTTGCCGCTTCGCCGCCAGATGATGCTGCCCTTGCTAGCGGTTTCCGCCGTTAGCCTGGCGACGATCGCGGCGTTCAATGCGCGGCTTGCTGAGCGGCAAACACAGCGGCGTATCGAGCGACAGGTGCAGGGCGTCGTCGAGGTGCTCTCGACATCGAACTTTCCGTTGACGGCCAGCGTGCTGCGTCAAATGCGCGACCTGTCGAACGCCGAGTTCGTCGTAACCGATGAACGAGGAGCGCCGCTGGCGAGCAGTTTCGACGCGGCTGTCGATGGTTTGCCGCCGGCGCGATCTTCGGCCCGCTCGGGCAGCCTGCCCTTCGGCTCGCCCATCGCTGTCCACGGCCAGGGGTATTTTCACACGGCCGTCGATCTCGCGCCTCGGCCGAGTATGGCCGACGCGCGGGCCTTGCACGTGTTGTTCCCTCAGCATGAGTATCTTCGCTCATGGCGCGAAGCGTTTGTTCCGCCGCTGATTGTCGGCGGCGCGTCCATGCTCGCCGTTGGATTGGCAGCGCATCTACTTGCCGGCAGGATCAGCCGGGCGACGCGCCGTTTGGGCGACAATGTGCTCAAGATCGCGCAAGGAAACTTTGCGCCTGCAGAACTGCCGGCGACGGATGATGAGATTCGAGACCTTGCCCTGGCCGTCAATCGCACCGCCGGAATGCTGGCGGAGTATGAGGGCGAAGTGCGGCGGACCGAGCAGATGCGCACGGCGGCGCTGCTGGGCACCGGGCTCGCCCATGAAATGCGAAACGCGGCGACCGGCTGCCGGATGGCGATCGATCTGCACGCCGAAAATTGCGCGGCTCACGATGATGACACAATCGCCGTGGCGAAGCGGCAGCTTCAATTGATGGAAGGTCAGTTGCAGAAGTATCTGCAGGCGGGGAAAGCTTCGGCGATCGGCGCTTGTCGGGAGATCGACCTGGGACGCCTGTTTGCAGACGTGATGCAACTTGTTCGGCCCGCGGCGCGGCATGCGAAGGTCGATCTCCAATGCGATCTGTCGCCCGGAGAGGTGATCGTCGACGGCGATGACGAGGCGCTGGGGCAGGCGATCGTCAACCTCTTGATCAACGCGATTGAAGCGGCGCAGCAGTCCGGCGGCGTTGAGCCGCGGCTGGTTTCCGCGCGGCTTCGCTCCGATCGGACGGGATTTGCGGAGCTGGTGATCGCCGATAACGGCCCCGGACCGGCCGCCGCGGTAGCCGGCGAGCTGTTCGCGCCGTTTGTCTCCAGCAAACCGGAAGGCGCCGGGCTTGGGCTGGCGAACGTGAAGCGCATCGTTGAAGCTCACCGCGGCGCCATCGAGTGGATGCGCACCGAGGGCCTCACGCAGTTTCGGATTGAGATTCCGCTCGCCCAACGAGGTTCACGCTGTGTCTAAGATTCTGGTCGTTGATGACGAGTCGTCTATCTGTTGGGGCCTGGCACGGCTGGGCGCCACGCTGGGACATGAAGTCCGCGCCGCCTCCTCGGCCGAGGAGGGATTGGCCCTGGCCGAGCGAGAGCGGCCTGACCTGTTGATTCTCGACGTGCGCCTTCCCGGCATGGATGGATTGACGGCGATGGCTCTGTTTCGCCAGGTCATCGACGAATCGCCGATCATCGTCATTACGGCGTTCGGCGATTTGGCGACTGCCGTGAAGGCGGTGGAGCAGGGCGCCTTTGAGTACGTGCTGAAGCCGTTTGATCTGCATGAGATTCGGGCTGCGGTGGAGCGGGCGCTGCAAATGTGTCCGGCCGAGGCACCTAGCGAGCCGCCTTCGCTGGAACATATGCTCGGTAAAAGCGCCGCGATGCAGGCCGTATTTAAGCGGATCGCGCTCGCGGCGGCCTCCGACGCCGAGGTGCTCCTGGGCGGGGAGAGCGGCGTCGGCAAAGAACTGGCGGCCAGCGCCATTCATCGGCATAGCGCGCGTCGGGACGGGCCGTTCGTGCCGGTAAACATTGCGGCGCTGAACCCGTCGCTGGCCGAGGCGGAGCTCTTCGGCCATGTGGCCGGCGCCTTCACGGGCGCTCAGCAGGCGCGGAAGGGGCTGCTCGTGCAGGCGGACGGCGGGACGCTGTTCATTGACGAGGTGGCCGACATTCCTGGGCCGCTGCAGGTGAAACTCTTGCGCGCGCTGGACCAGGGGGAAGTCCTGCCGGTGGGCGCCGACCGGCCGATTAAGACCGACTTTCGCGTCGTCTCGGCAACGCACCGCGATTTGCGACGACTGGTTCACTCCGGCGAATTCCGCCACGACCTGTTCTATCGGCTATGCACGTTTGAGATCGAACTGCCGGCGCTTCGCAACCGTGCTGAGGACGTTCCGTTGTTGGCCGAATCCTTCGCACGGCGGTTTGGGGGGAGGCAGGTCGTTCTCGCCGATGAAACGGTTGCGGAGCTGCAGCGACGACCGTGGCACGGCAATGTTCGGGAACTGCGTAATTCGATCGAACATGCGGTGGTGCTTGCGCGGCAAGGCACGGTCATGCCGAGCCACCTGCCGGCGCCTCTGCCGCAGTTCGGTAATCGCTGGGGCGAAGCGGCAGAGACGGACGGCCTGTATAGAGCCGCCGAACTTCTCGCACGTGATTTAATGAACGATGCCGCCGCCAGCGGCGCGGTATACGACCGGTTCCTGCAGGCGTTGGAACCATCATTGCTGGCCGTAGCTATGGACGAATGCCGACAATGCGCGCCGGCCGCCCGAGCCTTGGGCCTGCACCGCACGACCCTGAAGCGAAAACTGCAGCGATACGGCATCGCGGCCGATAGTGCGGAGTAACGGCGCGCCGGCCTACCGCTTCGCTACTAACGGCCCGTGGGACGGCTAGGCAGTTTGCGGCGTGAGCAGTAAAATGGCACGTCTCAGCCGGGCGGCTAGCTCAGTTGGTTAGAGCGCTACGTTCACACCGTAGAGGTCACAAGTTCGAGTCTTGTGCCGCCCACTACTTCTAAGTCTCGCCGGATCAAGACTTTCTGATACCTGCCGACGGTCGGCAGCGCGGCGTTTCCCCTGGTTCACAGGCGGTCGTTTACCGTTTGCACGGTCCAGACACGGGAGACCCCGCAATGGCCGTGGCCTTTTCAGTATGTTCCTCGCTACCGGAAGCGCCGCGATACGGACCGCGCCGTAGTCACCAACAACGGCCGCGATTTCTAGTTAGGCCCGCACGACACTATCGCCAGCAAGGTCGAGTACGATCGCTGAATCAGCGAATATCTCGCCTCGGGACGGTCGCGATCGTTCGGCGCCGTCGAGCGTTCCGTCACCGTTGTGGAACCGCTAGCAACCGCGACGAATACGCTCAGATCGTCCGCACAGTTCGGCCCCTCAAAGAGCTTTACGGTTGAACCTTTGCCAAAGAGTTCGGCGTGCTTCGATTCAAGTCCCTGCGAAAGTACATCGCAAAACCCAACCGCAGCCGCGGCTATGTCAACGAAATGATTCAGCGAGCAGTTCGGTTCTTTAGATTGGCGGCGGCCGAAGGCGAAATCCCCGCCAGCGTTCCCCAAACGCTGGCGATCATCCCAGGCCGATCGGGGCGGCATCCCAGAGGGGATCGGAACCAAGCTCGTCCGGATTCGCGGCTTCGGGCGCCTCACTAGTTCTCAACGGCGTAGCTAAAAAACTCTTTATAGACTTCTTTTGAAACGATTGTGGCTCCGTCCTAGTACGCGAAAACCGTCGCGCGGCATGCTGTCGTTTTTCTAAGACTTCGGTAACTGTTCCGTTGCTGGCTCCTCGCTCGCGGACGAGTCATCCTCGGCCGGCTGGCGGGATCGTCATATCGGTGAACCGCGCGTCATACTTGCGGATCTGCCGCGCCTAGACGTTGAACCAACATTTTGTTCATCATCTGCATATCGGCGGGTTCGGCGGCCTCATTCGTAGGCGTCTGGCGGCTGTCATCCTCGTTGCCAGATGTGCCGGCATCCTGGGCGCGCACCGCGGAGGCGGCGACGAAAATGCTTCCAACCGTAACAGCGATAACGAATCCATCTCAAGACCGTCTCTTCTAATGGCAAGATGCAGCCTGTCATTCAACCTTACGACTGTTCAGGCAGCTTATCGTCGTACTTCGCGAAGTTGTTCTTCAGTTCGTCAACACACCCTTCGCAGCACACGAAAACCTCGCGGCCTTCCACGACGACCTTAATCGGCGCGCCCATGCTGCCGAGGGGTTCATCGGTGACTGGGCAGATCTTCTGCTTCTCGGCCAGTGCGCGATCTTCCGGAGATAGGTTGGCGAGAGCTTCGTTGATCTCGCTCCTCGCCTCGTCTGCCTGAGCATTCTCATCCGCTGCCGCTGCTCCGGCGTTCTGGCCAGCGGCCTGTTGAGCGGACGGCTGCGCAGTCGCCGCGGCAGGCTCCGATTTCTGCTCGGCAGAGCACCCTGTGAAGGCCGCCAATAGCGCAATCGTTGCGGTCCACATTCCAATAGTTATCTCACGAATCATCCGTTACTCCTCCTAACTTGCCAACGGGACATGAATGAAGCGAAACTCCATGGGCAGTCATATGGCGCCACCCAGCGCACCTTGTAGATCTGCATCGGCGGCCCATCGCGGATCTTGCCAGCCCATTCGCAGCTTGAATTCCATGTAGCCGCAATACAGCACCGGCACGACAAACAGCGAAATCAACTCGATGAACATGCCGAAGAACACTGGCAGCGCCATCGCCCGGGCGACGTCGGCGCCGCGGCCGGTGGCCATCATCACTGGCAGTAACGCAGCGAACGTCGTAAATGCAGTCATCAACGCAGGCCGAATGCGACGCCGACCGGCCTCCACCGTCGCTTCGCGAATATCCTGAACCGTACGCAGAGGCCGGCGAGCAAACAACTGCTCCATATAGGTGGCGATCACCACGCCGTCATCCTCGGCGATGCCGATCAGCGCAATGATTCCGATCCAGATTGCGGTGTTCATCTCGACCTGGAAAACGCCCAGGCCAATCATGCCGCCGAAGATGGCGATCGGGATTTGAGAGAAAATGATTAAGGTCAGCGGCACGTTGCGGAAGTTCAGGTAAATGATCAACAGGTCCACGATGATGACGATTGGAATGAGGACCATCAGTCGACGATTAGCTTCGATCTGGTTTTGGAACGAGCCAACCGGCAGCAGAGCGTAGCCGGTAGGTAGAGCCAGCGTTCCCTCAGCCTGGGCTTTACGAAGCTCTTGGTTAACTGCGTCGACCGTCTCCAAATCGCCCGTCATTCCGGAAGGTGCAAAGGCAATGTGGGCGACTAGTCGCGCATCCTCGCTGCTGATCATTCCCGGCCCCCAGGTGGTATTCATCGAGGCCAGGGTTTCTAGCGGAATGACCTCGCCCTCGGGCGTGACTACGGGGAGTCGCGGCAAATCATCGATTCGCTCCCGCAAATCACGCTGATAGCGGATACGAACAGGGTAGCGCTCGCGGCCTTCGACCGTCGTCGTGAGGTTCATTCCGCCGAGGGCTGATTCGATGACTTGATTGACCGCCATCGTCGTCATGCCGTAACGGGCGGCGGCGTCGCGGTCGACTTCGAACTCCACGTAGGGAACGCCGAGAACAATGTCGGGATTGACGGTCGCCGCATTAACCTGCGGGATTTGCCGCAACCTGTCGGCCACGTCCCAGGCCGCTTCGGCCAAGCCGTCGAGCGTATCGCCATAGACGCGAATCGCCATCGGCGCCTTGATGCCGCTCTGCAGCATGACGACGCGGCCTTCGATCGGTTGCAACGGCGAAGCCGGCGTGACGCCTGGAAGGGTGGCCAGTTGGTTGATCTGGTCCCAGATCGATTTCATCGTCACGCCCTCGCGCCACTGGGACTCTGGCTTGAGCATGACATACGTTTCGATCATTGTGCCGGGAGCAGGGTCGAGCGCGGATTCCGCTCGCCCGAGCTTGCCGAGAACATTTTCCACTTCCGGTATTTTCGAGATGAGCGCATCCTGCGTCTGAAGCACTTCCATCCCTTGCGAGAAGCTGCCCGCGGGATAGAGCGTTGGCATGTAGAACCAACTTCCCTCGTCGAGTGCAATCCAGTCGTCGGTCTTCAAACCGGGGAACCGATGCTTGAGATCGACGTATTCCGGAACGTCATTGGGCTCCGCGCCCAGCACACGGGCGAACTGCTCGGCCGGATAGAGGATCGTCGGCAGTCCAAACCATGCGCCCGCGCCAAGCACAACGATCATTGCCGGCATGGCCATAAAGCTGAACTTGTGCGCCAGCAGAAATCGCAACGTCGGCTCATAGATCCGCAAGATAAGGCGGCTCGTCGGATTCTCTTCGACGGGGCGCAGCCGTTCGCGCGTCATCACAAAGGTCAAGACGGATACAAACAGACCGACGCCGACGGCGGTCGCCCAGAGCGGAATCGCGGAGACGCGCTGGAGCCATGGGTCCCAAAAAATGGCCGCTGCGGCGACGCCGGCGATTCCAGCGACGACCGCCACCATCAGCCCGCGCCACCGCGGCCAGCGGGCGCTGTGCAGCAGCAGGCGGCACAACGCTGGAACCAAGAGCACGGCTACCAATAGCGCCGCAAACATGGCGAACGTCTTCGTCCAAGCCAGCGGCGAAAACAGCTTCGCGTCCCGACCTGTCAAGAAGAACACTGGCAGAAAACTGACGATCGTGGTCGAGACGCCCGTCATGACTGCTGGAGCCACTTCATAAGCGGCGTCGATGATCACCTCTGGGCGACGACGCTGGTCCGGTTGCGCGCTTCCACTGGCGTCGGTACGATCGCTTATCAACGGCCCGCGTTCCCACGCTGTGAGATGTTGATAGACGTTTTCCGAAATAATGATGCCCAAGTCTGCCACTTCGCCGATAGCGATGGCGATTCCGGCGAGCGACATGATGTTGGCGTCGATGCCGAACAGCCGCATGGCGATGAACGTCATTAGCACGGCCATCGGCAGCGTGACGGCCACGATAATGCTTGCTCGAATGTGGAGCAGAAAGATTACAATCACCACGGCCGTGATGATTAGCTCTTCACGCAGCGACTCGGTGAGGGTGCCGACCGTTTCGTCGATCAGGCCGGTGCGGTCGTACACCGGTACAATCTTGACGCCTTCCAGTCCTGGTTCGATCTGCTCAATCTTTTCGCGCACTCGCTCGATGACGGCCCGCGGGTTCTCCCCGAACCGCATGACGACGATGCCGCCGACCGCCTCCGTTCCGTTAAGGTCAATGGCCCCGCTGCGGTAATCCGGCCCAAGCTGAACTTGAGCCAAGTCGCGAATCCGAACCGGGACCCCTTCACGTGACAGCACCACCGTCTTTTCGATGTCGGAGAGCGCCTCATTTGCGTCTTGGCCCTGGCCGATAAAGCCGCGGCCGCGAATGACATACTCCATGCCGCCTGACTCGACCGTCTTGGCGCCGACGTCGATATTGGATTCCTGGACTGCAGCGATGAGCGACTCCAGCGGGATGTCGTGGAACCGCAGTGCATCCGGATCAACTTCGATCTGATACTGCCTTACGTACCCGCCGACGCTGGCCACCTCGCTGACCCCCGGAACGGATTGCAGTTCGTACCGCACGACGTAGTCCTGCAAGCTGCGCAGCTCCGCGAGATTCATGCGCGGCGGGCCATGGAGCACGTAATAGAAAATCTGGCCTAGCCCCGTGGCGTCGGGCCCAAGCGTCGGGGTGACGCCCTCGGGCAGCGAACCGACGGCCGTCCCGAGCCGTTCAAGAACTCGGGTACGAGCCCAGTAAAAATCCGTATTGTCGTCGAAAGTGACCTGGACGAAGCTATAGCCGAACATGCTCTTTCCCTGCACGCTCTCGGCCTGGGGAACAGTGAGCAGGGCGACGGACAGCGGATAGGTTATCTGGTCTTCGACGTCTTTCGGTGAACGGCCAGGCCATTCGGTGAAAACAATCACCTGGTTTTCGCCGACGTTCGGAATAGCGTCGATTGGGATAATTGTCGCGCAATAACCGCCGATTAGCGCCACCGCAATGAAGCCCAACACGGTCAGCAGGGGCTGACGGACGCAAAACGAAATGGCAGGTCGCAGCATGTCTAGGCTTCCTCACCTGCTGCGTGGCTGGGATCAAGCTGGTGCGGCGGCTGCTCCGTGGGCTGTTTTTGGCCAGGACCATACTCGGCGGCCTTCTCGCCGCAGCGGAGCATTTCACTGCCAAAGTAGGGATTCAGCAGTTCTCCGCCTGATTGCAGCCAGTCGCCTCCGCCGCCGGGGACCATGGGGCAGAAGAAGTGCGTAAAGGACTGCTCAGCGCCGGCGCCGCGGACCTGCGTCGCGAGCGTGACGATGACATGGCTGATCGGCTTGAACGCCTTTCTCGCTGCGTCCAAGTCCATGTGATGGAGGTGTTCAGCCTCCTTGGCGATCTGGCCGAGGAGATCGTGCGATGGCTCAGAAAAGGAGTCGTCGGTGCGCAATGCGGCGGCCGTTCGAGCGAGTGCTTGAGCAGCCTCCGCTGGCGGCTTCTGGTCCGCGGCAAGGGCTGCTTGAACTTTGAAGTATGCAGAGTAAAGCTCTTCAAGCCGTTGTCCGCTCTCGCCCTCAATGGAAGCGATGGCGACGTCCTTGAATGCCAGAGGTCCTTTGCGCTCCTCCTGCTTGGCGATTGCTCGCGTGGGATCGATCAAGCTCGGCTTGCCGGCGAGCTGCATCTGCGAGTCGATCAGGAAATTGCCGCTGGTAGCGACATTCTCGCCTGGCTTCACCCCTTCGAGGATGACAATCTTGTCCTCCAGAATGGGACCGATCGTCACCGGGCGAATCTCAAATCTCCCCGGCTCCGTTTCCACATAGACGACGCTGTTGCCGCCTGCCAAAAGCACCGCGGAGCGCGGCACATGGACTGACTCTGGTTGCGGGGTCGGTGCGGACGCGTAGCCGTATTCGGATGTCGGAACCAGATCCATGCCACAAATCGGACACTGCCCCGGCTCATCGCGGACAATCTGCGGATGCATTGGGCTGATCCACTTTCCGGCAAGATCGGCGTCGTACACTTCGCCTTGCGGTCCGATGGGAAGTTTGATCGTGGCCTCGGCGTAGTCGCCTGGTCGCAATCGACCGCGCTCGTTGTTCAATTCGACGCGAACATCCACGGTTCGATTGGTCGCATCGACCGTAGGATCGATAAACGCGACGCGCCCCACAAACGTCTCGCCCGGCAGCGAGTGCACGGTGGCTTCTACTCGCTGGCCGAAGCGCACCATCGCGGCGTCCTCAGGGAACAGCTTGAGCATGAGCCAGACGGTCGAAAGCTCGGCAATCCGGTAGATGGGATCGCCAGCCTTCACATACTTTCCCTCGACGGCCAGCTTCTCAACGACGGCGCCGCCCTGTGGTGAATAAATCGTGAGCCGTGACTGCGGCTTGCCCTCCTGTTCAAGCTGACGCAACTGCTCGTCCGTCATGCCGAACTCCCGCAATCGCTGCAGCGTGTTGACGGCCAGCGCCTCTTGAGCCTGGCGAACGGACGGAAGACCGCCGGCCGCGGCGTTTAAGGCGCGCCGTGCTTCAATATATTCCGCTTGAGCGCCAAAAAGTTGCGGACTGTAGATAATCGCCAGGTGATCGCCCTTGTCGATCTGCACGCCGGTGTAATCGGCGAACAGCCGCTCCAACCGGCCGTCGACATACGCGGCGATCATCGCCTGCCGGCTCTCGTCAATGGCGATGGAGCCAATTGTCCGCAGTGTTGCCGACAGCGGCTCGCTCTTGACCTCGGCCGTCTCAATGTTCGCCAGCCGCCGCGCGGCGGGTTCGATATGAACGGCAAATTCATCCAGTGAGACGCCGGTGGCGCTCGATGCGGGCACAAGTTCCATTCCGCAGATCGGGCACCGCCCCGGGCTGGGTTGGCGGATGTTCGGATGCATCGGGCAGGTGTATATCGTTTCGCTTCCCGCACTGGCCGCAGCGGAGGCGGGCGCCGCCGATTCCGCCCGTATCCAGTTGAGCCGCTGGGCCAGACCCAACAACGCAATGAGGACGACGCCGGCCGCGAAGAATATCCCCACGGCAAGCAAGCGCGAGCCGATCCAGGAGAGGCGGCTTCTTAAAGTCGGACGCCGCATCTCTTTCGTGGCGGCGGGCGACGACGATTGAGTTGTGGACATAACACGGTCCCCAGGGAACTTTCGGCGCCCGACGCCGTTATTACATGCGACAAGCGCCGTGCTTGAATGGCGGCTACAGTGGAAAGAAGGCGCGAACTAAGCGCGCAGTGGTAGCCAGAGAAAGTTCAGATCCGCCAGATGCAAAGGAGCCGCTGGATAGACGGCCCCAGTGCAGATAAATATCGGCCCCGAGAAGAGTCCGGCGCGCCGCTATCTGTCGTTGTCGAAGCGACGACTAAAGCGGGCTGCGCCCATGGCGCTAACTTCAGGTCCGCGCGGGACTTGTTGACGCCGGAGTTTGGCGCCTGTGGCGTTGGAGCCTTCTTCCCGCAGCAGCAGCACGCCCTAACTTCGTTGCCATCACGGGAGCAACAACACCCAGCCGCGGAACAGGACGACGAATCGGCGCTCGCGGGGTCCGTGCAGCGCTCCGCGTGCGCAAGCTGACCGAGGCCACTTAAGGCGATCGACATCGCCATGAAGAGGATCAGTGCGGCTTGCAGCTTGCTGGACTGGACGGACATAAAGGTTCCTACAAGGAAGTATATCTTCCGCCCGCCGCCTAGGGATGTCCAGCCCGCAAGTAGGTCATGGCTCGGGGTTCCGTGCCAAATCCTCCCCGATGGCCTGCTGAATCCGGGCCAGGGCCGTAGCGAGCTGGCCCAGGGCGCGATGATAGCCCAGTTGCATGTCTAGCAGCGATCGATAGTCCCGAATCACCCGATCGAAGGTTACGGCGTTATTGGCCAGCGACGCCTGATCGGCTTCGAAGGCCTGCCTGGCCTGGGGAATGATCGTCTGCTGGTAAAGCTGGACAGTTTCGTGGCTCGCCCGGGCTTGCTCCCACAGGCTGCGAATCAGCGCCTCCAGTTGCAGTATGACTTCGTCTTCGGATGCGTGGGCCGCACAATGCATGCGCGTCGCCTCTGAGACCATGGCGTCGTACTTTTCGCGCCACAGCGGAACCGTCGCGGTGATTCCGATGGTCGCCGAATCCCGGCCGGCGTCGTGAGCCATTGCTCCGGGAGCGTCCATGATCATCCAGCCGGCGCCGAACGTCAGATCCGGCCGCCGCTGCAGCCGGGCGACTTCAATTCCCCACCGCGTGGCGGAGACGCGCATCCGAGCCGCGTTCAATTCGGGCTGCCGAGCGAGCGCCCTCCCGCGCAACAGTTCATAATCCCAAGCTGGCAATTCCGCGGAGATCGTCTCAGGCGCTATCAGGGAACAGTGGGCCGCGCGACCGGCCAGCCGATTGATTTCCGCCGCCGTCGCCGCCATCTCTTGCCGAAACGAGATGAGTCGCTCCTGTAAGCTGCTCAGTTCCAAGGTGGCAAGGAGCACGTCGCCAGGCTGCGCCGCCCCGGTTCGCACGCGCGCGTTGGCTGAGTTGATGATCGATACAAGCTGTGCTTTTTCTGCTTCGGCGGTTTCAGCTTGCTTGTTCAAGACATAGAGCTTGTACCAAGCCGCGCGCAGATCGCCGATAACCCGTAGCCGTTCGGCTTGATAGTCGTTGACCGCGGCAAGCGCTTCGAGGCTCGCCCGCTGCGCTTCGGCTCGCAGCCGCCCGATCCAGGGGATCGTCTGCATGACATCCAAATTGACCAACTGCCGATCCGGGTCGAGGTGCATCGGCGGCGTAAATACGGTCGATCCGACAGTCGGATCAGGGAGCTTATCAAGGTAACGAACCTGGGCCCATTCGGCGGCCGCTTCCGCGCGCATGCGACGAAGGGTTGGATTGCCGCCAATGGCCATTACTTCCAATTCGGCGAGCGTGCACACATGCGCCGCCTCGACCATCTCAGCGTGATGCCGGTCTTCAAGCGCACCTGCCGTAAAAGGATCAGCCTGCTGGTGCAACGCCGTGAGCTGAATGTTTGGCTCTTCGACGCCAGCGGGGGAAGTCGAAACCGCCACGCGGGACTTCTGAGGGGTAGCTGCGAGCGCTGGAAGTCGACCACTTTTGCAGCCGGCAGCCGGCAAGAACATGGCGAAAAGCGCCACAGACACAGCGTTTCTTGATGTGCCCGACATTTCGCCCTCTAATCATCGCGTTGGCGCTAGCATCACATGCCCGAATTTCGCCAAGCAGCGCGGCTCAATCCCTATCGTCGGCATCACCTGCCCCATGCCCTGAGAGGGCAACCGAGTAGGAAACTAGGCATCTTCAGCGCGCGGCGGGGTCGTAACGATTAGGAAAGATTTACGACGGCGGATCTACCGTTTTTAAGCCACCCCTGGCGAGAGCGGACTACTCTGTCAACCAGCGCTAGGTCGATCCATTGGCAGCGGAAGAGCCAGGCTGAGGACCTTCCTAGCCAATGGCGAGCCAAGCCGTCGACTGTTGACGGCCAGCGGCTTCGTTGAGCGATCCGCCGAGAAACGCCGCTCTGGTCCGTTCCTAATTCACGGCCAAAGCGGGAGGCAAATTATGGAACGATGTTTTCATTGCGAAAACGCTGTTCCCGTGTACTTTCCCGTGGGCCAGAAATCACTCTCAACGAGCCCTAAGGTTGTTTATCGATCGCTCTGTATTAACTCAAGCGCGCCTATTGACCTGATCCGATGCAGTATGGATTTTCTAAGTGGGACCTATCGTGCTTCGATGTAGGGAGGTGCGGTCGGGTTAGCAGAGGAAGTTCATGAAGTTGATCGCAAACCGAGTGCGCACGCAGTCAAAGATCCGACTTTCCGCCCTATTACTTCTGATTGCGGTATGGCCATCAATGTGTCCCGCGCCGGCGGACGATGCGCCTGCTTCGCCGATGGGGGCAAAGACGGAATCTAGGCGTTCCGAATACACCGCCTACGCTTTGACTCATCATGGCGACGCCCAGCGCGGCAGGGCGGTATTCCGTGACGCCAGCAAGGCAAACTGCGCCAAGTGCCACTCGCTCGATGCGGCGAAGCCAGGCGCCGGGCCCCTTCTCTCCGCCGTCGGCGACAAGTTTGATCGGCAGGAATTGATCAATTCGATCCTCGAACCGTCATCCCGCATCGCCGTGGGTTACGGCAACACCATTGTGCAAACTGACGCAGGCAAGGCGTATGCGGGCGTACTGCAGCGCGTCACCGACGACTGGATTGAGCTGCTCGACGAAAATAGTCGTCGCATACGAATCTCCGGCGATGAAATCGTCTCACAACAGCCGAGTGAACAGTCGCTCATGCCCGAAGGAATTGAAAATGCCATCACGCCGGGCGAATTCGTCGATCTCCTAGCTTATTTGCAATCGCTCAAGCAAGCCTCCAATGCATCCGCGTCGTTCGCTGCTCCCAACGAGATTGCTCCGTGCCGCCGCCCGCTCCAGTTCAGCTCCTTCTTCAGCGAGGAGGTCCATCTTGAGCGCCCGCTCTGGCTCGGTCAGGTCCCGGGCAGCGACAGCCAGTACGTCATCCTTGAGCATTTCGGTCGAGTTTGGCTGATCGAGAAGCGGCCCGAAGGCGACCAACAAAGGCTTCTTCTGGACCTAGGCGCCGTGATCCGGCGAGGCGGGGCGACCGGCTTGCTTGGCATGGCGTTCCATCCGCAGTTTCAGGAGAACCGCAAATACTACCTCAAGTATCAGGTCCTTGAAGGCGGTCGTATCTTCACCATCGTCGACGAGCGCCAATTTGCGGAGCACGAGCTCGCCAACTCCGGTAACGATCCCCGCCAACTCCTGAAGATCCCCTGCGTCACCCAGAACCACAACGGCGGCTGTCTCGAATTCGGCGCCGACGGTTATCTGTACATCGGCATGGGGGACACCGGGCCCCAGCGCGACCCACGGGGTCACGGCCAGGATCTCGGCACGCTGCTCGGCAAGATTCTTCGCATCGACGTTGACCGCTCTGACGCCGACCGACCGTATGCCATACCCGAGAACAATCCGTTCCAGGATGCGCCCGGTGCGAAGCCGGAAATCTGGGCCTACGGCTTCCGCGAGCCCTGGCGCTTCAGCTTCGATCGCGCGACCAACGATTTCTGGGTCGGCGACGTCGGCCAGGACCAGTATGAGGAGGTTGCCATCGTCCGCGCAGGCGAGAACCATGGCTGGAACGTATTCGAAGGCTTCGCACCGTTCTCGAGCGCCTTCAAAAAAGGCGGCGTCACATATACGCCGCCCGTCATGAGTTACCCGCGTCGGCTAGGCATTTCCGTCACCGGCGGCTACGTCTACCGTGGCCGCAAGGCGCCCGCCTTCGAGGGCCGCTACCTCTTCGGCGACTTCGAATCACGTCGCATCTGGGCCCTTCGCCACGAGGATCGCGTCCTAACCGATGTCGTCGAGATCGGCCGCTGCCCCACGCGCGTCGTCTCGTTCGCTCAGGATGTCGACGGGGAGATTTACTTGGTCGGATACGACGACGGCGTCATTTACAAGCTTGATCTCTCTAAGGTGGATCCAACGCCGCTCCGGACGAATGTTCTCGCTGAAACCTCCGAGCACAGCCCCGTCGCGTGGCGGGTTACCTTCGCGCCGCCAAGCGATGGGTGGCAAGACGCCGATTACGACGACTCATCCTGGCAGCTTGCCCCCGGCGGCTTCGGCACGGTCGGCACCCCGGGCGCCGTCGTACGGACTGATTGGCATTCCGCCGACATCTGGTTGCGACGAGAACTCTCCCTTCCCACACACGTGAGGAAGCGCTCGAAGCTGGCGCTTCGAATCCATCACGATGAGGATGCCGAAGTCTATGTAAATGGCATAGAGCTGGTTCGACTCGCGAGCTGGACCACAGGCTATGTCGACGTACCACTTGATGCGCAGGGCCAAAAGGCCCTGCGCCCAGGTCGCAATGTACTGGCGATTCACTGCCGACAGCAGAGCGGCGGTCAATACATCGACGCTGGGCTTGTCGAATTGGTTGCTTGGCCGTAATTCGGGCCCAATGATTCCTGGTCGTGCAGCGAGTTGTATTACGGGTTCCCGTCTCCTTCCGACGCTGACATCGCTGCTGCTATCGCAGCGACAGTTTCTGGAGCGGGTCGAAAGTTGCCAGGACGATGTCCCTGGGCAATCATCAGCGGCGTCCAGCCGAGTTGGTTCTTGCGATTCCAGACCTTGGCATCCGCCCCTCTCCGCGCTAACAGTCCCGCGACTCTCGGCCAGCTCTGATAGGCCGCGCCATGCATGGCCGATTCGCCGGTGTCATCGACCGCGTTGACGTTAGCGCCTAGATCCAACAACAATCGAACGGTCTCAACGGCCTCCACTTCCATGCCCGCAGGTTCATCGCCGTTTTCAAGCGCGCCGACTCCAGCGGCTGCCAGCAGGGGCGTGCAATTGACGGCGTTAGCCAGAGTTGGGTCGGCGCCAACGTCCAGCAGCAATCTCATGTAGGGAACGTCCGACGCTCGGGCCGCTAATAGAAAAGGCGTCGACCCGGCAGTGCTAAACCGTCCCGGCTCCGATACGTCTGATTCAAATCGCGCGTTGACGTTCGCGCCATGTTCAATGAGCTTGCGAGCAATGTCCAGGCTGCTTAGGTTGCCGGAGCCGCGCGGCGGCGGGTCGCCGTCGCCGCGAGTTGGCTTTCGAACCCAGGTTAGAGCATGCAATGCGGAGTATCCCGCCGGCTTAGCATTCGCATCGGCTCCGGCGTGCAGCAAGGCTTCTCCCAGTTGGAAATGGCCGTTCTCAATCGCTAGCAGCAACGGCGTCGTCAGCTTGGCGGCGGCCTTCTTGCCGTCAGGCCGCATAATTTGATTCACGGCTTCGCCGGCGTTGATGAGTCGGAGAGCAACGGCTGTACGTCCCTCGCGCACGGCGAAGAATAGAGCGGTAAAGCCGGATGGCAGCCTAGTCTTCAATTCCGCGCCTGCCTTAAGCAGTGCGTCGGCGACCTCAAGGTGACCTTCCGCCGCGGCCCACATAAGCGCGGTTTGCCCATTGCGCTCACGTGCATTGACATTTACCCCTGCGGTCAGCAGTGCGTTCACCGGCCCAATTCGACCAGTGCGCGCCGCGGTCATGAGAACTGTTTCTCCACCCGGTAGTTCTTCATGGACGTCCGCTCCGCTCGCCGTCAGCCGGTTGACGATGTCGCCGTTTCCATTAACGCAGGCCAAGGCGAGCGGCGTGACGCTGTATCGGTTCTTGGCATTAACTTCGGCGCCCTCCTCGATCAGTTGAGCAACGATTGAAGCGTCATCGTGCAGGACCGCCCAGTGGAGGGCCGTCATGCCGTCGGCCTGCGAGGCGTTCACCTCGATGCGCTGATCAATCAGCGATCGAACCGCCTTCCAATCTCTTCGCTCGGCGGCGTCGGCGAGCGGCGAATCTGCTGCGCGGGACGTGGCCGCGCTTAGCAGCCAGACGGCTACTCCCCAGGCAATGGATGATCGCAGGAGGGTCATGTCCGCTTCCGTCAGAAGCTCAAATCGTTAGGGGGTCGAACAGCTCGTCCACTTTGCCGTCGCTGTCGGCGAACGAATCGAGGCGGACCCCGACTTTGTCGAGCAACGTCAAATGCAGATTGGCAAGCGGCGTCGGCTCTTTCCAACGAAGATGCCGTCCGCCGCGCATGCGGCCTGCGGCGCCGCCGGCGACAATGATGGGCAAGTTTGTGTGGTCGTGCACATTGGGATCGCCCATTCCACTGCCGTACAGATAAAGCACGTGGTCGAGCATGGATCCGGCGCCCTCGGGCGTCGCCGCCAACTTCTCCAAAAACTCCGCGAACAGCGAAACATGGAATTGATTGATCTTGGCGACCTTCGCGATCTTTTCCGGATCGTTACCGTGATGCGTCAGCGGATGATGAGGATCGGATACGCCGATTTCCGGATACGTCCGATTGCTCGTTTCCCGCGCCAACTGGAATGTGATCACCCGCGTGATGTTTCCCTGCAACGCAAGCAACTGCAGATCAAACATCAGCCGAGCGTGTTCGGCATACTCAGCCGGAACGCCCTGTGGACGATCGAGATCTTGCAGCCCGCCATTTTCCGCGGCGCCTTCTGCCAACTGAATCCGGCGTTCAATGTCGCGAACAGAATCCAGGTATTGGTCGACGCGATGTCGATCGTCGGGTCCGAGCGACTTCTTAAGCTGCGCGAATTCCTCAGCCACGGAATCCAAGAGGCTCGCTCGACGCCGAAGCGCCGCGCGTCTTTCGGCGCCGTTAGCCCCGTCGCCAAACAGACTCTCGAACACAATCCGCGGGTGAGCCTCCGCCGGCAGCGGCGTGGTCGGCGACGACCAGGAGAGATTGTTCTGATAAACGCACGCGTAGCCGTTGTCGCACTGCCCGACGACCGACAGCAAATCCATCGACAGCTCCAGCGAGGGCAGCCGCGTATCTCGGCCAAGCTCGCGGGCGGCGATCTGATCGACTGTCGTTCCCAGGTAATAATCGGCGCTTTCCGTCCGCTTGGCTTTTGCTGCGCTTAAAAACGCGGCGTTCGAGGTCGCGTGCGTCCCCGGGTACGCATTGCGTAATTCCAGGTTCGAGAGGATGGCAATCTCCTGCCGCACCGCCGCTAGCGGACTCAGGGACGGCGACAATTCCGCCAGAACATCCCCGTCGGCCGGCGTCCAACGTGAGATGTCGCAACCCATCGGCATGTAGACGAATCCGAGCCGCCGTAATCCAGCCGGGTTCGCAGGCGTGTCAGCCGCCGCTGTCAGCGAAGGGACCATCGCGTCCAGCAACGGCAGTGCAATAGCGGCTCCGGTCCCGCGAAGGAACGTTCGCCGCGGCAGTGCTCGCTTGGTGACAATCATTTCGACGTCCTCATCTGGAATGGCATGCTTCTGACAATTCCTAAAATTATGGACGAAAATCGAAAGTCTTCGTTCCGCGCGTCCGAAACTATGCGGCGAATC
>DASVCM010000520.1:0-2226 GCA_036381635.1 Lacipirellula sp. | reverse complement strand
GGTCAGCACGCGCTCGAGCCGGGCCGCTGCCTCCTTGGTGCCGTTGGCCACGATCACCAATCCGGTATGCTGGGAGAAGCCCATGCCGACGCCGTGCTGGAGGCAGCTCTAGCAGGCTGTTGAAGAACGCTTTTGCGGTCGTGCCCGGTTCGGTCGGGTGTCGGGTTTGCGCCGATATCGGGGAAGGTTGATTCCGTCGCGCTCGTCGCTGCGCTGGTTGAGGCGAGTTTTGGCCGCCATTCAGCCGGCCTCCTGAAGCAGCTTCGGCAGCCGGACGAGGTTGTAGGCGGCTGCAGCGAAGGTGAAGGCGAAGCCGACCCGGGCAATGCCTCGAAACCTGGTTTTGTCCTGACCGGCGACCGTCTTGATCCAGCCGAACGCCTCCTCGATGCGTTTTCGGATGCGCTGGCTGACCGCGTAGCCGGGATGCCGCGTCGTCCGCCCGTCGATCGCCGAGCGCCGGTTGCTGGTATTCTGCGCCACGTGCGGGGTCACGTTCATCGACCGCAGCTCATTGACGAAGTCGGCGCTGTCGAAGTGTTTGTCGCCGCCGAGCGTGATCCTGTTCGGCCGGTCGGCATGCGGCTCGATCATGGCGAGCGCCGCCACCCGCTCGGCGTGCCCGTCGGCTGGCGTCAGGCAGGCATCGACCAGAAGCCCCGCGCGGTTCTCCATCAGGCCATGGCCGATGAAGCAGAGCTTCGCTTCCTTGCCCGGCCCCTTGCGGTAGAGCCGGGCGTCGGGATCGGTGGTCGAGGCATGCGTCCCGTTCGAGCGCTTCTTGCCGTGGAAGTCGACCTCGGCGTTGCGACCGCCGCCGGAAGCCGGCGGTTCGTCGGAGCTGTCGCGCGGCTTGAAGCTCTTCATCGACGCCCACGCCTCGATCAGCGTCCCGTCGACCGAGAAGTGCTCGCTCGACAGCAGCCGCTTCACCCGCGGCCGCGATAGAACCGCCGCCAGGAACTTCGCCGCGATGTCGCCGGCGAGCAGACGGTCGCGGTTCTTCGAGAAGGTCGAATGATCCCACACCGCATCGTCGATGCCGAGCCCGACGAACCAGCGGAACAGGAGGTCATAGTCCAGCCGCTCCATCAGCTGCCGCTCCGAGCGGATCGAGTAAAACCCCTGAAGAAGCATCGCCCTGAGCAGCTTCTCCGGTGGGATCGACGGCCGCCCGACCGGCGCGTAGAGCGCCGCGAAGTCCCGCTCCAGCGCCACCAGCGCCTCATTCACGATCCCCCGGATCGCTCGCAGCGGATGAGCCGCCCGAACCCGGGCCTCGAGATCGACATAGCTGAACAATTCGCCCGACCGACCGTCGCCGCCTCGCACGATTCAACCCTCCGCCGTTTATCGGCGGCAGTGAATCACGACAAAAGACCGGCCGCGAGACCATTCTTCAACACCCTGCTAGGTCGCGCCGCTCGCGTGGTTGAGGAGCGCGATGATGAGCGGCAGCCCCTTGCGCCCGTCCTCGGCATCGACCCGCTCCACCTCATGCAGCTTAGGTATGAAAACATTAGCAACGTCGTAAGGCTTGACCCGACTCGGATGTTCCCTATATGTACTTGTCACGGGCCACATCGGGTGATCGACATGGGCGCCAGTCCATCCAAGAAATCCTTTGTGGCTCCTCGGTGTCGCCACTGTGGAAAGAGGTGGATGCCTAAGAATGGAGAGGTCGCCACTAGTAGCTATTGCCGGCGCTGTTCAGGTGATCGACGGGCTGTTGCTGCTGAAGTGCTGTTGCTCCGGAAGCTGAGCAGACACGACATTAGCGGCAAGTATCTACTTCCTCGTGTGATGCGGAAGATTCGCTAGCGATTCAGTCTGAGGGATCGCGCACACTCCAGTGCCCCACCGCGTAGTCTCTCGCTAGGACTATGCTTCAAAAAAAGCGTTCAGTTCCCGTTCGACCGCTTTCCTCCCGATTGGTCCATTTGAGCCATCGAGTTTTCGGCTGCGTCCCTTCCCGATTGGCTCGCTCCAAGAACGCCATTCATGGCGCCTAGAGCTGTGCCGCTCCCAGACTACGATCACCTTACGCGCACCATTTGAACGTTCCCAACGCACTTCTCCTTCAGCGACAGTGCATTTCCAATCTGGGTGCACTGGCAATTCGCTCAACGCACCGAAGACCGCCGTCGCGGTCTGGTAGCGTCGCGCGGGGTCGTCTTGAAGCATCGCACGCACTACACGTCGCCACTTCTTTGGGACGTGAGGAAG
>DASVCM010000519.1:0-2195 GCA_036381635.1 Lacipirellula sp. | reverse complement strand
ACATCCCACTGGCCGCCATACATCTTCGATTCGTTAACGATCTCGGTCCGCGGCGGCGCGGTGAACCACTCTTCGAGGGAATCCTCGATCGGATAGAGGTACAGGGTCGAGCCCCACTGCATGCCGTAGCAGGGGAAGCTCTGCTTCTTGCGGGTCATTCGGCTGAACTGGATCACCTCGAGTCCCTTGAGGAACTCCTGGGGGACACGCGCCAGCCGCTCGCGGACCTGCTCTGGGGTTACGACGTGGGTATAACCCTCGCCGGGATCCTGAACGATGATCCGATAATCTTTGCCGTCGCCGCGCGGCTCATGCCAGTCTTCCGGCGGCGCGAACGGCTGGCGCACGTTGGCGCCGAACGCGGGCCGACGAGCGCGACGCGACCAGCGCACATTTTTCTGCGCGCGGGTCCGCTTGGCGGGACGAAGCGTCGAGAATTGTGATCGTTGGCGCGTTGACATGGTAAGCGTAACCTCAAACAATCAAAACACTTGTGCGTGAGTCGCACGCGTGTTTGCGGGGAGGGCGGAGAAGCAGTCCTGCAGGCGAGCCGACCCATCGCTCGGAAGGGTCGGGAGGGCCGTCCAGCCCTCAATTCCATGGTAGGCTGCCCGGAAAAGGCCCGGCAAACAGAAGGCGTAAGACCTTGCCCGGGGCCAACTTGGGCCGGCCGCCCGAACCCCCCTAAAGGGTGGTTCAGCGGTGTTTTTGGAGTCTCTGGGAGGAACGCTAAAAACGATCGAAATGACGGCTAGATAATGCCATTTGACGCTACACGTGTCGCCAACATCGTTCGCGCCGTCGTTGCTCGCAGTGCGAGACTTGATTGCAAAACAGTGCGACCGGCCGGCGGCTCGCCAATCAACAAGCTAAGCTTCCCAGTGGACGTCATCCTTTACACGCGCGAAGGCTGCCATCTGTGCGACGATGCTCGCACACTGCTCGAGCAGCATGGCCTGCAGCCGCGACTGGTCGATATCGACGCCGACGCCGAGCTCCGCGAGCGGTTCAATGAGTGCGTGCCGGTCGTCGAGATCGACGGCAAAGTTCGCTTTCGAGGCCGGATTGAGCCGATCCTCTTGCGGCGGTTGCTGAGCTGAACAAACGCCAGTCGCGGGTCGCGGTCATCCTGAGCCCTTCGGCAGACCTCAGGACAGGCTCCGCGAAGCTTCTAGCGCGCCGTCAGATTCTTCGCTCTGCTTAGAATGACCGAATCCCCGGCGTGATTGATCGCGGGCCAGCTCGCTGCTCGCCTGCCGCAAGATTTGCCGGGTCATTGCGTAGAAGTTCGTCCCTAACAGGAAGCCCCACGAGCCCATGATGCCGCAACTGACCGCGCCCATCGCCAGGCCGGGCCAGGTAACGTCGTTCCCGGCAGCCATCGAGATGCCGACGACCCCCAGAACAGCTCCCACGGCCGCGCCCAACGCGAGCGGTAGCCGCCGCCAGCGACTCAGCTTTTCGTAGCTCGCCAAAGCCACCAGCGGCAATTCGACGTCCGCCGTGCGGATCGGCTCGTCCGCGCCAACCGGTCGATCCGGATCAGAACTCCCGGGCCGGGCCTTCCACCGCTGCACGTCTTGCGATGTGTCGCGGAGTCGCGTCCCGAGGAACGTGCCGAAAACGTGGGCGGCCACCAGCAGGGCAAGGCTGCCGATGACGATCGACCCGGCGCCCTCGATCTGCGCCAACAGGGCGGCCAGAACCGCGGCCAGTGAGACAAATACAAACAAGTGCCGTAGGCCGAACCGCATCAGGTTCGGCTCGCGCTCGCAGGCCGATTCGCTCTGGGCAACGAGTTGTTCGGGGACGCTTGCCATCGTTGGCCTATTATCGAGGCAAAACACCGTAGCGGCAACAAATCCCGCCCAGGGAGAGCCATTCTGAGCGGAGCGAAGAATCTAGCGTGACGCTAGATCCTTCGCGGAGCCTGTCCTGAGGTCTGCCGAAGGGCTCAGGACGACCGCCGTTGGGGAATCGGTTCGCCCACTCTCCGCACGAACCGTGCCGACAGGTAAGATAAAAGTCGGCCCCTATCCTTGTTCGCACTCGCTGCCGCCCGATGCTTCATCTCGCCCTAGGCTCGTCCACGACGGAACTGAGTTCCGACGACCTCCGCATGGCGCTGACCGACGTGTTTCGCCGCCTGGAGCCGCGGCAGCGAGTGATCGCGGTGCCGCCAGACTATTCGCGCT
>DASVCM010000518.1:0-3514 GCA_036381635.1 Lacipirellula sp. | reverse complement strand
GGGTGCACGCTGTTCTACATGCTCACCGGCCAGGCGCCGTTCTCGCAAGGCACCGCGCTGCAGAAGCTGCTGCAGCATCAGAGCGAGCGGCCGCCGGACCTGCGAAGCTTCCGTGCGGACGTGCCCGACTCGGTCTCGCGGCTTGTGCGGCGGATGCTCGCCAAGGCGCCCGGCGACCGGCAGCAGACGCCGGTCGACCTGGTCGGCGAGATCAGCGAGATCGTCGAGGAGCTTGGCGCCCCCCTCCCCTACGCGGCTGCGGCGCTGCCGTGGACGCCGCCGGTTCGTTCGAATCCGCGTTGGCGAAAGCACGCGGTGTGGGCCGTGCCGCTGGCGGGATTGATGTTACTGGGGTTCGTCGTCGACCAGGTCTCCCGCGACGACGCCGGCGCCGCGCCGTTCCCCGCACTGCGAACCGCCCCTCCGACGCCATCGACGGCAACTGACGCACTAGGAACAGCGAGCGCTGCAAGCGCCACTCCAGTTGCAGCCGATCAGGTCAATCTTGATGAAAGCCAGCCGACGACCAGCAGTGAAGCAACCGGCACGCCCGCCAGCGCCCTCCCGCAGAACACGCCGCCGCTGCTATTGCCCGACAGTTGGGCTCAAGGCATGTCGCTGTGGGATTCCGTCGTCAACTGGCCCGCGACGTCGCCATTGCCGCGGGCTCGCGAATTAAATGAACCTGAAGAATCGCCCCATCGGCAAGTCGACGTCGGCATGTGGTCGGCGCCGATGTTACCGCCGTCGCCGATGATTGACTTGGACTTAGGCGAGATTTCAGCGAGCGACGACAGCCCCGCCGAAAACGACGAACCGCCGGACGAACGGCAACAGCGGTAGCGGCCATCCTTGACACTCGTTTTCCGGCCAATTCTACTAAATCGACCTACCTTTGCCTCGCCTGGCGCCCGCTCGTCAGGTAGGCTCTCCGCGGCGCCGACCCGTCGGCGATGCCCGTCATCTGAAGCCGCCTCAAGCCTTGCCATCGGGAGCACAACGAATGCGAAAGTTTGCACTGATTCTCTCGGCCCTCATCGTGGCCGTGGCCGCCGAGCAGGCCCTGGCCATCGCGCAGTTCCAGGCCGCGTTCATCAAGGAATACATCAACGATCATCCGGACAAGGAATTCCAGAAGTACGTCAAGACGAAGGCCAAGTGCCACATCTGCCATCAGGGCAAGGTGACGCCGAAGAACGTGCACCACAACGCCTACGGCGAGCACCTGGTCGAGCTGCTTGACCCGAAGGAAGACAAGAAGGACGTCGAGAAGATCAAGAAGGCGCTCGCCGAAGTCGCCAAGATGCACAGCGATCCTGAGGACGAGAACAGCCCGACGTATGGCGACCTGATCAAAGAGAGCAAGCTCCCCGGCGGAGACCTCGAAGAATCGAAGAAGGAGCCGGAGGAGAAAAAGGCTGAGTAATCAGCGCTGGCTCTAAAACGGATATAGAAGCCGGGGCAGTGAGCGGCGCGTCGGCGCCGCTCGCGCCTCGGCTTTGTCGTAGGGTCGCCGTCATGAGGATGGTTATCGCCATTAGCAGATAGCCCGCGCGGACTACCGCACGACGACCCTCGCCAAGCGTCACCGCCACCAGCGTGTGGAGCAGCCAGGGCACGGCCAGCATGCTGCCGGCGAAGCAAAGCATGGCCACCAGATCGCCCCCCATGATCGCTCGCTGCTCGCTGCCGCTGCCCGTGGACAGCAGCCACAGGCCGACCGGGAGCTGCGATAGCGTCGCGACGAGGGCGACGCCGCCTAGCCAGCGCGCTTGTCTGCCGGCGACGTCCTCCTTGGCTCGTCCCTTTGGCATGTACGCCCGCCAAAGCGCAGCAATCGGCGCCACCGCAAACGATGCCAGAACGAAGTGCGCCCATAACGCCAGGATCTCGGGACGCCGCCACAATCGCAGCAGCGCCGCACGATCGATGACCTGCTCGCGCGTCCAAGTCGCGTCGGCCGCAAGCTCGCCAAGCACCGCCATCAGCGGCGGAAAGTGATAGAGCAAGTTCATGGCCGTCAACACGGCCAGCGCGACGCTCGCCAGGCGCCGTCGAGCCAACCATTCTCCGCCCGCGATGAGCCCGGCCATGCAGGCTGCGGAGAACGCCAGTTCGATGCCTGCATACCAATACGTATCTGCCGGAAACCGCTCTAGCGCCGCCCGCATGCCCTCGCTTGGCCACAGCAGAAGCCCCAAACCGATCAAGCCGCCCGCCAGCAGCGAGAGTAGCGAAAGGCGATAGACGCCCAAGCTCAATCGCCGCCCATCTTCCCGCCGACCGCTCAAGCACGCTCCGATCAGCGGCCCCGCCGACGCCACATTCATCGCCAGCAGGTGCGCCGCGAGCAGCAAGGTAATAACGGATTCCTGCACAAGCCATCCTCGGAAATGGACTATTATATCCCGGCATGAACGCGGGCCTATGACTCGATTGACACCGGGCCGACCAGCCCACTAGGATCGACTAATTCAAAGAAACGCCTCGCCCACAGCCAGGCCAGCCCGCAGGGCGATTAGCTCAGTTGGTTAGAGCGCTACCCTTACAAGGTAGATGTCGTAGGTTCGAGTCCTACATCGCCCACTTTAAGTAAATCCCGTCGGATCAAGATTCTCTGATACCTGCCGACGGTCGGCAGCGCGGCGTTTCCCTAGGACCGCAAAACCGTACATACGGTTTTGCGCGTCACCTTCTAAGGGCGGCCGCAGTCATGTCCCGCCTTATTCACTCACTTCCCAAGTATCAGAAGCACCGCGCCTCAGGTCAGGCTGTCGTCGCCATCAATGGTCGCGACTACTACCTCGGCCCCCACGGCAGTAAGGCCAGTAAGGTAGAGTACGACCGGTTGATCACCGAGTACCTGGTCTCAGGTCGCTCCTCGCAGTTCGGCGTTCCCGAACACGCGCTAATAGTCGTCGAGCTGCTGCAGGAGATTGAAACTCGACCGAAAGTTATCGACGAGCGATCCAGCGGGCGAGCGACAGGGCGTTCCCTCACCCCACACTCGATGCGGGCGCCTCGTTCTCTAAGGTGGAATTAGCCGAGCTGCGCAGGTGGCAGGCTGAACACCGCTGGTCGCCCAACCAGCTCTGCCATGCCGCCACCACGGAGGTTCGGCGCCAGTTCGCGCTGGAGGCCGCCCAGGTGATCCTTGGGCATTCCCAGGCCAACGTCACTCAGGTCTACGCTGAGCGTGACATCGCCAAGGCATCGAGGCGGCCCAGCGGATCGGCTAGCGGGCCGGAACCTCTAAGATCAGCCGCAGCCCAGCCGGGCCGCTCATGTACTTCTTGGCCGTCGCCAACGAAGTACCGAGGGCCCGGCTGATCTCGTTCATCGGGCGACCTGCCAGGGCCGCGAATGTTCATCGTCCGCTGCGGGTAGGAAGATCACGGGACCTTTCCGCGCCCAGCACCACGTGCATCAGCGACCCCCAGCGTTTGCTAACATGGTCCCTCGTCAGCCGTTTACCGGCGTTCAGGGAGACGCCGCAGAGGAAGGGGGCGTCGGC
>DASVCM010000517.1:0-3348 GCA_036381635.1 Lacipirellula sp. | reverse complement strand
TGACGTCGCGGAGCGGCTGCTCGACGAAATCCCACGGTTCGCGGAGCGGTTGGCGCAGGGCGCCGTAGATGCGGCGCTCGGCTTCGCCTTCGCTCTTCAGATCGACCGAGTAGCGGTCCTTGCGGCGCTTGGTCAGCTCCTCCCAGACGGCCGCATCGGGGTAGATGATCGGCGGGTTATCGGGGAATGGGATGTGCGACAGCTCGATCTGGTACATCGTGTCCCAGGCGGCGTTGTGGCGAGCCGAGCGGGCCACCTGCTGCAGGTAGTCGTGCCGCTTGTGGCGGGCCCAGAGTGCGGCGACGCGCGGCGTGACGCCGTTGGGGTCGACCTCTTCGACGATCGTGGCGACTTCTTCGGCCTCCACGTAACGGCGCTCGTCCATCAGCGCGTTGAAACGGGACATGAGCTGCTCTTCGCGCTCGATTCGCTGTTCCAGTTGCGCGTTGAGGAACTGCGCTTCGCGGGCCGCGGCGAGCTCCTCGTCGCGAAGGCGATTGAGCTCGTCGAGGATCGAGGCCTGGCGGGTCGCCTCTTTGAGGGCGATCGTCAGCTTGTCTTCAAGCTCGGCGCGCGTGGTCGGATCGAGGTTCGGCGCCCGGCGGACGTTTTCGAGGGCAAGCTTCAGGTCCTGGATGGCAATCTGCGGTTCGGTGCGCATGCGCTCGCGGGCGTCGACGACCGTGTTCTGCACTTCGGTCTGCATGACGCGGGCGAGGACGCGGCGTTCCTGTTCGACTTCGTCGAGGAACGTGCCCGCAGGGCCGCGCTCTTCGAGCAGGCCGGGCTCGGCGGGCGGAATGGGGGCGGGCGGCTCAGCCGCGGCGCCGTTCAGGATGATCGCGCCGTCGTCGGGGGCCGCCGGGGCGGCGCCGAGGGCCGGTTCACTGGCGGCGGCTTCGGCCGGCGCCGGAGCGGGGAGGGCGTCGGGTTCGAAGCCTTCGGCCGGCACATCGGCCGGCGGGGCTTCGAGGGCGTTTTGGACGTTCCGGGCTTGAACGTTGCCCGGGTCCGTCTGCAGGACGGTTTGGATGATCTGGGCCGCGCCGGCGCGGTCGCCGTTGGCGATGGCTCGCTGGGCGATCATGGTGAGCTGATCGGCCTGGGCGCCCTTCATGCGGGCGACTTCGGCCAGGCCGGCGGAGCCGACCGTCGGCAGGGTCAGGCCGCCGTTGCGGGCGGCGTCGTCGACGAGCGAGGCCAGGAACGCCTGGTCGGGGCCGCCCTGCTCGGGCGTAGCGGTCCAGGCGAGTTCCACGGGGGTGCCGGTTGCATCGACCGCGGCAAGCTTCAGTTCGACAGGCTGCGTCAGTTCGGCCGGGGTGCGGCCGACGAGGATCGTGTCGCGATCGGCTCGCAGTGGCGGGAACGACGCAGGGTACATTTGCCCCAGCACGTCGGGCGTTTGGACTTGCGTGGCCCAGAGGACGGCGGCGCGGGCCCACGTGGCGAGGGTTTTGCCGGCGAGCTGGGCGTTGCGGGTGTTCTCTTCACGAGCGCGGGCGTCGGTGATGCCGGCCGATTCGTCCTGCCAGACCATCGGCTGACCGACGTGCACATTGCCGCCCGTTTGGTTGGCAAGCGTGGCGAGCAGTTGGATGTCGACCTTCGGGCCGACCGCGAAGCTCGACACCGGGACGCGAGCTGCCTGCAGCTTCTCAACCACGGGGCGGAGCGTTGGCGCGTTGAGCAGGTTGGCCATGCTCACGCCGTCGCCGATGTAAACGATGCTGCGGTTCTTGGAGCCCGCTTGTTCGAACTTCGCGACGGCGGCGTCGAGAGCGGCGGCGAGATCGGAGGCGCCCAGCGGCGGATGTACCTCGAGCGTCGCCAGCGCTTCGGAAACTTTCGCGTCGCCGGCGGCGGCAAAGCCTTCGGTCAGCGGCGTGGCGTCGAGGTCCATCGCCAAGATCTGCACGCGATCAGTCGGCCGGATGCCGGCCAGCAGCGCCTTGAGCGACTCCAGCGCAACTTCGCGGTAAGCGCCGGTCTGGCTGGCCGAGGTATCGAACAGCACGACGACGTCGACGGCCTCGACCTCCTTGGCCGGCATGTCGGCCATGACGCTGATGGCGTAGGAGGTCTGATCGTTCTGGCGATAGGTCGCCAACCGCGCGCTATCGGCGGCGAGCGAAGAGGCCGCCGCGGAAGCCATCGCCGCGAGACCCAGCAGAAGTGTCCAGAAGGATTGACGAGCGAGCATGGGAAGACTCCCCTTCGAAATAACCTTCTGCGTCGTGCCTCCGCCGTGTTCCGAAGCGGCGATCCGCGGCTCGCGCAGTCATTGCCTGATGCTTAAATGAATCTCTCTTGCAGCTCCCGTCGCTTACGCTCCGGGCTCGCCTTGTAGCGGTGTATGCGCACCGGCGGCGTGGCGCGCAGAGGCGCTCACTTGCCGCGGCGGGGATAAAACCCCTGGTACTACCAGTTTAAGCTGGCATGCCACGGGTCGCCACAAGAAATCGCCTAGTTTGACATTTGCGGGGGTTGAAACGGGTCGGGCCGCGCCGCCAGGGGTTCGCGCCGCGGCAACCGGTGCGACCGGCGCATTGGGTACGCGGAATCAGCGATTTAGCCGCGGGCTTGCCCCGCGACCCGCCGCAAGCGGTGGGGCTAAATGGGGTCATGCGATGGGAGTGCATGTCCGCGCGGGATGGCCTTCCCCTGGCGTGGCGGCCCTGCATAATGGCCGTTTCGCTCCCGAAGCGAGGGCGTCAGCCGTGCGAAACGGATTCGCCGGACGACGCGCCCGACGCGCTTCCCCCCCACCCTTGGATCCCCGATGCTCGCTGCCCTGGAATTCTTTGGACAAACCCTCGACTGGGCGGACCTTGGCGTCATTGGATTGCTGGTGCTTCTGGAGGGGGCGCTATCGATCGACAATGCGCTGGTTCTGGGATTGCTCGCCAAGCGGCTTCCTAAGCATCAACAGCGGAAGGCGCTGACGTACGGTCTGGTGGGCGCCTTCGTCTTTCGGTTCATTGCCGTGTTCATGGCGAGCCTGCTGCTGAAGTGGCGGATTGTGAAGCTGCTTGGCGGCGGTTACCTAGTGTACATCGCCATCAAGCATATGTTCTTCGAAGCGCATGAGGACGATGGCGAGATCCATCTGTCGCCAACGGGCGAACCGGTGCTGCTGCACGAAACTGAGGAGCGGCCGCTGACGCCGGAGGAAGAGGCCGCCGAGATTCAGCAGCGGGCGCCGTTGCCCATGCCGCCGGAGATTCGCAAACCGTCGCGCGGCGGGACAGCTAAGTTTTGGCCGACGGTGTTTGTCATCGAGATGACCGACATCGCGTTCGCCGTAGACTCGATTCTGGCGGCGATCGGCGTTGTGGGCAGTCGGCC
>DASVCM010000516.1:0-2014 GCA_036381635.1 Lacipirellula sp. | reverse complement strand
GCGTCCATTTCTTGCGGAAGTCGCCGTAGTTCGCCTCAGCGTCGAACGCGATATGGAACCCTTTATTGTCGAATGGCTTCCGCGTGTTGAGGTTGACCGTGCCGGCAAGCCCGCCTTCGATCATCTCGGCGGTCGCATTCTTCGAAACGATGACTGAGCCAAGCAACTCGGACGGCACGTCGGCGAAGTTGAGCGCCTGGCCATTGACGCCTGCGGCAAACGAGGTGCGGCCATTGAACTCGGAGCGGACGAAGGTGAGGCCGCGGATCGCCACGCCCGAACCTTCGACCGAGAAGTGGTCGGGGTCATTCGAGCCCGCGAAGCGATTGATCTCGACGCCGGGGACGCGTTGCAGCGCTTCTGTCACCGAGCGATCGGGCAGGGCGCCTATGTCCTGCGCGGTGATCGCGTCGACCACGGTATCGGAATTGCGTTTGATGTTTTGTGCCGTCGCCAGGCTGGCGCGGATGCCGGTGACGACGATTGTGTTATCGCTCCTATTGTCAGCGATCTGCTCGGGCGTGTTTTTAGGCGCAGTGGGAGCAGGCGTCGTATTGTCCTGGGCGAAGGCGCCGGCCGAAGCGAGGAGCGTGCCGAGAGCAAGTGCCGACGCGCCGGCCTTCAACGACGCCTGGAGTCTGCTGGCAAGTGCTGTGTTTGCCCCATGAGAAACGTACCGTGACTTGGCCACGCGCTTATCCTCCCCATGTTAGCGCTACCAATTTTCGGCAGGCTTTTGCTTTGTCAACCGCGCTGATTATGCGCTAAGACTCGTTTTGGCAAGAGCTTCTCGGCGAGTGGTAAACCGAATTCTGGGGGGTCGTGGATGAATCGCCCAAGCGGCGGCGCAAGTCGCGGTAGCGATACCGAAATTGCCCGGGTCGTGATCGTCGGGGGAGGAACTGCCGGTTGGATGACGGCGGCCGCATTTTCCCGATTTCTCAACAACGGCCGCCGCGAGATCATCCTGGTCGAATCGGACGCGATCGGAATCGTGGGGGTGGGTGAAGCGACGATCCCCCCCATCCTGAATTTCAACCGCATGCTGGATATCAACGAGAATGCGTTTCTCAGAGCGACCCGCGGCACGTTCAAGGTGGGCATCGAGTTCTTCGATTGGGGGCGGATCGGCGATCGTTACATTCATCCGTTCGGGTCCTACGGCAACGACCTTCACGGCATCGACTTCCACCAGCTGTGGTTGCGAGAGCGGATGAATGGCGGCGAGCCGGGCGAGATCTCGGAGTATTCCGTCAGCGCCATGGCGGCCGCGCTCCGCCGGTTTGGAAGGCCGGCCCAGAACGCGAAATCGCTCCTCTCGCGGCTGTTCTACGCCTTCCACTTCGATGCCAGCCTTTATGCGAAGTTCCTGCGCGGGATCGCCGAGCGGCAGGGTACCGAGCGGCGCGAAGGCCGGATCGTCGGTGTCGACCGGGATGGCGAGAGCGGCGACGTCATCGCCGTCCGCCTCGAGAACGGCGAGCGGATCGAGGGCGACTTCTTCATCGACTGCTCGGGCTTCCGCGGCCTGCTTATCGAGCAGGAACTGCAGGCCGGCTGGCACGACTGGAGCCACTGGCTGCCGTGCGACAGGGCAATCGCCGTGCCGACAGCGCTTCCCGGGCCGCCCGACCCGTTCACCCGCTCGACGGCGCATTCGGCGGACTGGCAATGGCGCATTCCGCTGCAGCACCGGATGGGCAACGGACACGTCTTTTCGAGTGCCTACATGGAGGAGGACGAGGCCCGCGCAATTCTGCTCGCCAACCTCGAAGGCGAGGTGCTCGCAGAGCCGCGAACGGTCCGTTTCGCCACGGGCCGCCGCAAAACGAGCTGGAGCCATAACGTCGTCGCCCTGGGCCTCTCGTCCGGGTTCCTCGAGCCGCTTGAGTCGACCAGCATCCATCTCATCCAGAACGGCATCCAGCGCCTGCTGGCGCTGTTTCCGGGAAAGCCGATCAGCCCGGTCGAGCGCGACGAATTCAACCACGGGATGGGCGAGCTTTACGACGAC
>DASVCM010000515.1:0-2519 GCA_036381635.1 Lacipirellula sp. | reverse complement strand
TGCGCCTTTGCGCCTTTGCGTGAGGCTACCTCCTATGCCGCGGCGGTCGACGCCGACATTCTCCTTCGCGGCGGACAGCTCCTCGACGGCACAGGTTCGCCGGCGGTCGCGGGCGACGTGGCCATCCGCGGCGATCGCATTGTCGCCGTCGGCGCTTTTCAGCCCGGTAAGATCGGGCAGACGATCGACTGCACCGGCCTGGTGATCGCCCCCGGCTTCATCGACCTCCACAATCACAGCGACGACTCGATCCTCGCCGAAGAAACCCGCCCGGCCGAGAACTACATCCGCCAGGGCTGCACCACGCTGGTCACCGGCAACTGCGGCGGCGGCGCCAGCAACACCGTGAAGTACTACGGCAAGATCGAAGCCCACGGCGCCGGTGCGAACGTCGCCCACCTCATCCCGCACGGCGCCGTGCGCTCGATCGTCCTCGGCCGCCGACAGGTCGACCCAACGCCTGAAGGACTCGAAAAGCTCCGCGGCCTCGTCGACGAAGGAATGCGCGCCGGCGCCTGGGGCATGGCCACGGGACTCATCTACATCCCCGGCGCCTACGCCAAGATCGACGAGCTCGCCGCGCTCACTGAGGTCGTCGGCCGTCACGGCGGCATCTACGCCAGCCACATCCGTAGCGAAGACAGCGGCCTACTCGACGCCGTCAGCGAAGCCATCGAAATCGGCCGGCGCGGCAACGCCCCGGTCCACATCTCCCACTTCAAGGCCTCCGGCAAACCCTACTGGGGCACGCTCCGCGCCGCGGCGAAGCTCGTCGAAGACGCCCGCGCCGCCGGCCAGCGCGTCACCGCCGACCAATACCCCTATATCGCCAGCAGCACGTCGCTTGAAGCGATGCTGCTCCCCGACTCGGCCCGCGAGGGAAGCCGGGAAGACATTTCGAAGCGCCTCGCCGACCCTGAGCAACTCGCCCGCCTGAAGCCGGCCATTCAGCGGGCCCTCGACGAGCGGCCCCACGTCCGCATCGTCTCGTACAAGCCGAAGCCCCAGTACGCCGGCCGCGCGCTCCACGAGATCGCCGCCGAAGAGAACCGCCCGATCATCGAAGTCGCCATTGAAGTCATCCGCGAAGACCACCCCTCGGCGATCAACTTCGGCATGTCCGAAGAGGACGTTGGCTTCGCGATGCAGCTCCCCTGGGTCGCTACCGCCTCGGACGGCTCGGTAAAACTCGCCAGCGGCGACAAGGTCCATCCCCGCAGCTTCGGCACGTTTCCGCGCAAGATTGGCCTTTATTCGGTGCGCGAAAAAGTCCTGCCTCTCGAGCAAGCCGTCCGTAGTTGCAGCGGCCTGCCGGCCGACATCCTCGGCCTTCCCGAACGCGGATACCTCCGTCCTGGCTACTTCGCCGACGTCGCCGTCTTCGACCCGGCGCAGATCATCGACAACGCCACCTTCGACAATCCGTTCGAACCGCCCGCCGGAATCCCGTGGGTCATTGTCAACGGCCAACTCGCCGTAAAGAATGGCGAACCCACCAAAAGCCTCTCCGGCCGCGCGTTGCGGCATCAGTCGCCGCTCGGCGAAGCGGCCGGCGGCAAGTAGGTCAGCACATCGTCGTGCTTCGCGGCCTGAAAGGCCGCGCCATGACAGCCCAGGGCGCAGCCCTGGGTATCCATCAACAACTAAGTGTTAGCCCTGAAAGGGCGCGCTAACCATGGCAATAATCAGCGCGCCCTTTCAGGGCTGACGTCATTCACTTCCATTCTCACCCAGGGCTGCGCCCTGGGCTGTCGCAGCGCGGCCTTTCAGGCCTCGGATGTGGCGAGCTTTACATTTTTTCGCCAATGCCTGAGCTTCCTGAAGTCGAAACCATGCGCCGCGGCGTCGAGCCGGCCGTCGGCGCCAGAATCGTCGCCGTCGAGCGGCTGCCTTGTCCGCGCAAGCCGATCGAAATCACGCCGGGACTTGCCGCCTTTAAGCGCCGCGTCGAAGGCGCCCGCATCGAACGCACCGCCCGTGCGGGCAAACGCGTCGTCCTCTGGACCGATTGCGGCGACGCAATCGTCTTCGAGCCCCGGATGACGGGCCTATTGCTCCTCGACGAATCTCCCGATCCCATGTACGCCCGCTTCCGCTTGCGTCTTCGCGGCAAGCCGAAACAAATCACCTACTGGGACCGCCGCGGCCTCGGCCTCATCCGCCTCCTCAGCAGCCAACAATTCGACGCCTTCTACGGTCCCGAGAAGCTCGGCCCCGACGCCCTCGCCATGACTGCCGAGGTCTACCGCGAGCGTCTCGGCCGATCAACGCGAGCCATCAAAGTCGCTCTGCTCGACCAGCGCGCCGTCGCCGGCATCGGCAACCTATACGCATCAGAAATCCTGCACCTTGCCGGCGTGCATCCTGGGCGCGCCTGCCGGCGGATAACACGCCGCCAGTGGAATGCGATTGCCGCGGCGACCATCGAAGTCCTTACCACGGCCATTCGCTACGAAGGCTCCACGCTCAGCGACGGCACATACCGCAACGCCCTGAACAACGCCGGCGGCTACCAGAAC
>DASVCM010000514.1:0-4970 GCA_036381635.1 Lacipirellula sp. | reverse complement strand
CCACGGCATGCCTGGTTCAAGGGCCAGCACCGCAAAGAGTACGCCTGGTTCAGCATCAGCGACGCAATGCCAGGACTTTCCGTGAGCGCCGAAACGGCCGCGAGGCAGGTCTTTAACGCCTGCCGGTACGGCCGCGCGATGCTTACCATCTCGGTTCCTGCAAAACTTGGCGTAGTCTTAAACACGCTCGCCCCCGAGCTGATGGCCGATCTGGCCGGACTGGCCGCTCGGCTGCTGCCTGGCCCCGGCGGCGTCGGGACCACCGCCGTCGAGGGAAGCGGATCGACGTCTGCGTGGTCGCCATCGCCTTTGACCATTCTTAATGAGCGAGCGGCGGCCGCCAACAATCAAATGTGTGATGGCGCTGCTTAGCCTCTAGCATTAGGCAGCCCCGGGTCTTCGTTTAGCACCCGGGTAAACGCAGCGCCAAATAGTACGACCATCATCGCGTAGTAGGTCCACAACATGATCGCCATGAAAGAGCCGATCAGACCGTACGCCGTCGGCAGCTTATCGCCCACGACGTAAGCGGCTAGCACCTGCCGGCCGATCTCCCACAGCGTAGAGGCCAGCAGTCCCCCGACGAATGCCGCCTTCCACGACACACGGACCTTCGGCAAGTAGCGATAGACAACCGCGAACGCGAGGATGTTCAGCCCGATATGCAGAAGCGGCTGAAAGATGCGTTGAAACCATGGCCCCAGTTCGACCGCGGAGCGAATGTTCGTCTGGACCCCTTGCCATACGATCGAGGCGATCATTACCGCCATAACAAAGGCGCCGACGCCTAGCAGCATCAGCACAGCCTTCAACCGTGTAAGTACAACGCCGACAACTCGCTGTCGCCACCCGGAGGCGGCGCTTGCCGTGTTTTCCCAGATGCGGTCGAAGGCGTAATCGATCTGTGTGAACAGCGCAATCGCCGTGACCAACAACACGACCGAACCAAACACGCCGCTAGCCGCAGCGCTCTTTTCAACCGAACCTAATGCGGCTGTCAGTTGTTCCGCCAGCGAAGGCGACACCTGCTCGGCCACGGTCGAAATCACGCGTTGCTCGGCCCGTTGCCCCGGCGTCGTGAACCGAAAGGCCCAGCCGAGAATCGCCACGAGGATGAGCATCATCGGGAACAGCGAGAAGGCAAGGTAGTAGGCGATAGCCGCAGCCAACAGCGGCCCGTCTTGACCGCTAAACTGGCGATAGGCGGCCATCAGCCAGCCGAAGAACTGCTTTACATAAGCCATCGCAAACTCGCTTTAGGCGCTGCTGGGCACTAATTGCCTGCAGCGTGCAACTTGTGGTCCACTTGCGGCACGCCAAATGCTGTACCGCGGGATGATGCGTCAAGCTAATTTACCACGGCCCCCCCGTTCTTCGATTCTAGTGAATGGACGTATTCGAGCTTATCGTCGGAGAGGGGCCGATCGTGGCCGCCGCAATTCACAGCGGTCATTATGTTCGGCCGGAAGTAGCGAGCCGACTTTCCATCAGCGAAGCCGATCGGCTTCGAGAGGAGGATCCTTACACGGACGCTCTCATCGAATGGGCGCCGACGCGACTTATCGGCCGGCGGTCTCGCTATGAGGTGGACTTGAATCGGCCTCGCGAGGGCGCCGTTTACCTCTGCCCGGAGCAGTGCTGGGGCGTCGACATTTGGCGGGAGCAACCCGGCGACGAGATCGTTGCACGCTCGCTCGCCTGCTACGACCTGTTCTATTCCACCGCCCAGGCTGTCCTGCAGCAGCTTGTCAACTCCTATGGCCGCGTCGTTGTGCTTGATATTCACAGTTACAACCATCGCCGCGACGGCGCTGATCACCCGCCCGCCGATGCCGAGACGCACCCCGAGGTAAACATCGGTACGGGTACGCTCGACCGGAACCAATGGGCGCCCGTGGTGGATAGCTTCATCCAAACCCTCCGCCGGTACAATTACTTCGGGCGCTCCCTGGATGTGCGTGAGAACGTCAAATTCCGCGGCGGCCATTTCTGCCGCTGGATCCACGAGACTTTTCCCAATTCAGTCTGCGCCCTGGCGGTCGAGTTCAAGAAGCTGTTCATGGACGAGTGGACGGGCGAAGTCGATCCACGCCAGCTTGCGGAGCTCACGTCCGCGTTGAAATCCGCCGCGCCGGTCCTGTTACAAGTGCTTCACCGACGGTAGCCGTATCTTCGAGTCGTCAATCGCAGTCGCCATGACCGACGCTGAAATATCCGCCGCGTTCGATCGCGTCGTCGTCGTCGTTCACGAACGGCTCAGCCAGAACCTGCGCATCCGGCGCACACTCCCCGGCGATGGGCGTTTGCGCCTCGACCGGCAATTGCCATTTCTCGTCGTCTACCGCGCGCCGACGGGCCCGGATCGTGGTACGCGCGACCTGGTAACGACCGAGGCCGCCTATCTCTACGCTAGCGGTGATCCGGAATATGCCAAAGGCGTCTCACGATTGTGCCGTGAGATCAGCGAGATCGTACAGGAGCACTTCGGCGCCGTCGTGATCCTGGAGATCTGGTCGGACGATGCCTTGCCGCCAGCCGCGAATGATTCGCCAGCGCCCGCCGTCCGCATCGTGGCGCCAAAATGCGAAGCGCTCGACGCGACGATCGATGCGTTGCGAAACGGACTACGTGAAATTCGCCTGCTCGGCCGCAGAACGGACGTCAGCGTCGACCGCAGCTCGCCGGCGGCGCCTCCCGGTCAGCAACCGCTTGCACCGGGCTGCCACGCTGGCTGCGTTGCCATCGGCATTGGAGTGCGACCCGTCTATCGCAACGCTGATTCCGGCGACGTATTTCCCATTGTCCTGCAGTCCCTGCGGCGGCAACTCGCGGTGGCCATTCGCAAAGCCGTCTTTGCATTCGCCGGACGGCCGCCATCGGAAGAGAAGTCAGCCAAGCGTTCGCCGCACGTCGCCCACTTCGAGGCCCTTGGCCCGTCGGCCATGTCTAAGGCGGCGCGAGAAGTCGACCAGCAGCTCTGCGAAATCTCGCAGGCCTTCGAGTTCTTGCTGTACTCGACGCCCGTCAATTCGGAAGCCGCGTGGGACGAATTCGCCGCCAGCAAATACCGTCGGCTTCCAACATTGTATTACCGACCCTTGCCGTACCATCCCACGCTGTTGAAACGGCAGCTTTATTCGATTCCGCTGGAGCATGTCGAGGATTCCACGCTCGCCCAGCTATTCGAGCGCAAGCAGGACGAGGTGGGGCAGCAGCTCGACGCGCTGAAACACATTGGCACGACCGGCTTCTTCTACGATAGCCTCAATCTCCACGGTCGACCTGACGACGAACTGGTGCAACTTGCGGACGACATTCTCGTTCGCACTGAAGATGCCGAGACTGAATGCGAGGTCTCGCATGAATGCGTTGGAAGCGACCACGTCGCCGCCGCCGCGCGTGAGCAGATCGACTATTACCACCAGCTTCTACCAGACTTCAACGCCAAGGTAGAGCTCACCGACAGCATTGCCTCGTCGCTGATGGTCGCTCACGATCACCTGCTGATTTCAGAATCGATATCGATCCGCGCGCATCGCCTCGAGCCGTTGCTTCACCACGAGGTCGGCACCCACCTGCTTACCTACTTCAACGGCAGGCAGCAACCGCTGCGGCTCCTCTATTCCGGCTTCGCAGGTTACGAGGCCCTCCAGGAGGGTCTGGCCGTACTTGCCGAGTATTTTGCGGGCGGCTTGACGATCGGCCGCACTCGAACGCTGGCCGCCCGCGTCGCGGCAGTTCATTCGATGGTCGAAGGGGCCCCGTTCATCGAAACGTTTAATCTGCTCCACCACCAGCGCGGCATCGGCCCCAAGACGGCGTTCATGACGACGCTCCGCGTGTATCGCGGCGGCGGCCTGACCAAAGACGCGCTCTATCTCCGCGGATTGCGAGACCTGCTTGGGTATCTCCGCGAAGGTCACGATCTCGAGCCGCTGTACGTCGGCAAGATTTCGCTTCGACACGTGCCGCTAGTGCAGGAGCTTCGCCGCCGGGGGCTGGTGCAGCCGCCGGCTGTGCTTCCGCGATTCTGGTCGCTGCCAACGCACGACGAGCGGCTAGCAAAATGCCGCCGCTCAACATTGCTCGATCTTTTGGAACCGATCGTATGAAAATCGGATTTGTCGTCAACAGTTTGAAAACAGAACAAGCCAGCTACACCACCACCCGGCTGGCCATGGCCGCGGTAAATCTTGGTCACCAGGCGTGGACGTTGGGCGTCGCCGATTTCATCTACACGCCCGACGGTTCGATTTACGCCAATGCCCGTTCCGTGCGCAATAATCACTACGAGTCGCTCACCGACTTCATGAGCGAATTGCAGGGCGACAATGCGATCAAAGAGCAAATCCGCGTCGACGACCTCGACGTGCTGCTGCTTCGCAACGATCCTTCCGAAGACAAAGCCGAACGGGCCTGGGCCCAAACGTCCGGCATCCTCTTCGGGCAGTTAGCGGTCCGCCGCGGCGTGATCGTCTTGAATGATCCGGCCAACCTCGCGAACGCCTTGAACAAGACTTACTTTCAGCATTTTCCCGAAGAGGTGCGGCCGCGGACATGCATTAGCAACGATCCGTCGGCGATCAAGAAGTTCGTTGCGGAGGAAGGCGGGACGGCCGTCATCAAGCCGCTGCAGGGCTCCGGCGGTTCGAGCGTATTTCTGCTCCGCGGCGAGGACGGGGCCAATCTCAACCAGATGATCGAAGCCGTCATCCGCGACGGCTATTGCATCGCTCAGGAGTATCTTCCCGCTGCCAAGGAAGGGGACATTCGCCTGTTCGTGATGAACGGCCGGCCGCTGATGTACGACGGCAAGTACGCCGCGTTCCGCCGGGTCAACAAGACCGGCGATATTCGGAGCAACATGCACTCGGGCGGCGAGGCCGAACCCGCCGAAATTGGCGACGCGGCCCTGCGGCTCGTCGAAATGGTTCGGCCAAAACTTGTCGCCGACGGCATGTTTCTGGTTG
>DASVCM010000513.1:0-5918 GCA_036381635.1 Lacipirellula sp. | reverse complement strand
GCACGGCATGCTTAAGGACGTTGAAGCGAGGCTGCCGTATGTGGCGTCGATGGGGTTCGACGTGCTGTACCTGCCGCCGATTCACCCAATCGGCCGGTCGTTTCGCAAGGGGCGCAACAACGCGACCGAGGCGCAGGCAGACGATGTCGGCAGCCCCTGGGGCATCGGCGGTGAGAAGGGGGGCCACAAAGCGATTCATCCCGAGCTCGGCACGATGGCCGACTTTCGCAGCTTGCGAACCGCGGCGGAGAAGCTTGGCATCGAGCTGGCGATGGACGTCGCGTTTCAAACGTCGCCCGATCATCCCTATGTCCGCGAGCATCCGGAGTGGTTCCGCCACCGGCCCGACGGCACGATTCAGTACGCTGAGAACCCGCCGAAGAAATACCAGGACATTTACCCGTTCGACTTCGAGACGGGCGGTTGGCAGCCGCTGTGGCAAGAGCTCAAGAGCGTCTTCGATTATTGGATCAACGAAGGTGTGCGCATCTTCCGCGTCGATAATCCGCACACGAAGCCGTTTACCTTTTGGCAGTGGGTCATCGGCGAGATCCGCCGCGAATGGCCAGACGTGATCTTCTTGGCCGAGGCGTTCACGCGGCCGAAGATCATGCAGCGGCTGGCGAAGCTGGGGTTCACGCAGTCGTACACGTACTTCGCTTGGCGGGACACGAAGTGGGAGCTTGAGCAGTACTTCACGGAGCTTACCCGCACCGAGCTTCGCGAGTACTTCCGGCCGAACTTGTGGCCCAACACGCCCGATATCCTTCCCGAGTCGCTGCAGGTTGGCGGCCGGCCGGCGTTCATGGCCCGGCTCGTGCTGGCGGCGACGCTGTCGGGCAACTACGGCATCTACGGCCCGCCGTTCGAGCATGGCTGGTCGGCGCCCCGCGAGCATGGCAGCGAGGAGTACCTTAACTCGGAAAAGTATGAGGTCCACCAGCACGATCTCGATCGGCCCGACAGTTTGCGCGACTTCATTGCCCGGGTGAACAAGGTCCGCAAGGCGACGCCGTCGATCGCGCACGCTGGCACGCTGGAGTTCCATAACGTCGATAACGAGAAGCTGATCTCGTACAGCCGCGTGGCGCCGGACCTGTCGGACGTGCTGTTGGTGGTGGTAAACCTCGATTGGTGGCACAAGCAATCGGGCTGGGTCGAGTTTCCGATCGAACGGCTCGACTTGCCGTCGGATCGACCGTACCAGATGCACGATTTGCTGACCGACGCCCGGTACCTGTGGCATGGGAGTCGCAATTATGTCGAACTAGATCCGCACACCGGTCCGGCGCACATGTTTCGTCTGCGGCGGCGGACGCGATCGGAGAGGGATTTTGAGTATTTCCTATGAGGACGGATGCTCGATGCTCGATGCTGGATGCTGGATAGGACGAACATCAAGCATCCAGCATCTAGTATCGAGCATCCAGCATGCGATATGGCAACGATAACTGAACCGATGGGCGCTCCTTCCGGCACTGCCAATATTGTTCGCATTCGGCCTGAACTGGAGCCGGCGGCGCTGGCCGCGCCGCTGTGGTTCAAGGACGCGATCGTCTACCAGCTTCACATCCGCGCCTTCCACGACAGCAACGGCGACGGGGTGGGCGATTTCCGCGGGCTTACGCAGAAGCTCGATTACGTCCAGGACCTGGGCGTGACGGCCATCTGGATGCAGCCGTTCTTTCCCTCGCCCTTGCGGGACGACGGATACGACATCGCGAACTATCGCGACGTGAACCCGCAGTACGGCACGCTGTACGACTTCCAGGTGCTGTTGGAGGAGGCCCACCGGCGAGAGATTCGGATCATTACCGAGCTGGTGATGAACCACACCTCGGATCAGCACGTGTGGTTCCAGCGTTCGCGCCGGGCGAAGCCGGACGACCCGTGGCGCGACTGGTACGTGTGGAGTCACACGCCCGACAAGTATCAGGAAGCGCGGATCATCTTCCAGGACTTCGAGGTTTCGAACTGGACGTGGGACCCGGTGGCCCAAGCGTACTTCTGGCACCGGTTCTACCACCATCAGCCGGACCTGAACTTCGACAACCCCGAAGTGCACCAGGAGATGATCGACACGGTCGACTACTGGCTCGACATGGGGGTCGACGGCTTGCGGCTCGATGCGATTCCCTATCTGTACGAACGCGAGGGGACGAACTGCGAGAACCTGCCGGAGACGCATGCCTTTCTGAAGGAGCTGCGGCGGCACATCGATGCGAAGTACTCGGACAAAATGCTGCTGGCCGAGGCGAACCAGTGGCCGGAGGACGCCGCGGCTTACTTCGGCGACGGCGATGAATGCCACATGAACTTCCACTTCCCGCTGATGCCGCGGCTGTTCATGGCGGTCGAACGGGAAGACCGATTTCCGATCGTCGATATCCTCGACCAGACGCCGATCCTGCCGCCGACCTGCCAATGGGCGATCTTCCTGCGGAACCACGACGAGCTCACGCTCGAGATGGTGACCGATGAAGAGCGGGACTACATGTATCGGGCTTACGCCATCGACACGCAGGCGCGAATCAACCTCGGCATTCGCCGCCGGCTGGCGCCGCTGATGAAGAACAACCGGCGGAAGATCGAATTGATGAATGCGCTGCTGTTGTCGCTCCCCGGCACGCCGATCATCTACTACGGCGACGAGATCGGCATGGGGGACAACTACTATTTGGGCGACCGCAACGGCGTCCGTACGCCCATGCAGTGGAGCAGCGACCGCAACGCCGGGTTCTCCTCGGCCAATCCGCAGCGGCTGTATCTGCCGGTGATCATCGACCCGGAGTACCACTACGAGCTGCGGAACGTCGAGGTCCAGCAGTCCAGTCCCCACTCGTTGCTCTGGTGGATGCGCCGCGTGCTCGACCTCCGCAAGCAGTACCCGGCGTTTGGCCACGGCAGCTTCGAGGCTCTGCATCCCAACAACTCGAAGGTGTTCGCCTTCATCCGGGAGACGGAAGACCAGACGATTCTCGTAACGGCGAACCTGTCGCGGTTCGCCCAGAGCGCGACGATGGATCTGTCTCGCTATCGCGGCCGGACGCCCATGGAGATGTTCGGCCAGGCGATGTTTCCGACCATTGAGGACGCGCCCTACACGCTTGCCTTCGGGCCCTATTCGTTCTACTGGTTCTGCATCGGTTGCAAGGAGCCGTGGGCGACTGATTCATCCAGCGTTAACCTGCCGACGGTGCAGTCCCGCGGCAACTGGGAGTCGCTGCTCAAGGGCAAGTCGCGTCACGCTCTGCGCGAGGCGTTGGAGCCGTATCTGCGGCGGCACCGCTGGTTCCAGAGCAAAGCCCGCACGATTCAGGCGACCGACATCGTCGACGTGTTCGAGATGGAAGCCTCCTTCATGGAGGCGCCCATCCGCATGCTGCTGGTGAGCGTCACCTACACCGAGGGCGAACCCGACGCCTACATTGTGCCGGTCGTATTGGTGAACGAAGAAGCCGCGGACGAGATCCTCGAGCTCCATCCGAACGCCGGCATTCTGCGCGTTGCGTCGCCTGACGAGCCGACCTTGCTATTGTGCGAAGCGACCTGGTCGAAAGAGTTGTGGGCCGAGCTGCTGGCCGCGGTCAGCGAGCGAAAGAAGCTTCCCGGACAAACCGGCGCCTTGATGGGGCTGAAAACCTCGGCGTTCGACCAGCTCGCGTCCGAGGGAGTCGTCGACGCGACGCCAACCGTCCACGGCGGCGAGCAGAGCAACACCTCGGCCCGCTTCGACAACCAGTTCATCATGAAGATGTTCCGCCGGGTGTCGCCTGGCGAGAACCCAGACCTGGAGATCGGCCGGCAGCTCACCGAGACGCTCAACTTTCCGCATGTGCCGGCCGTGGCGGGCGCGGTGGAGTATCGCTCGCAGTCGGCGCAGCCGATGACGGTGGCGATTTTGCATCAATATGTCGAGAGCGTCGGCGACGGCTGGACCTACACGCTCGAAGAGCTCGGGAGATATTTCGAACGGATCCTCTCCCGGGCCGCGGAACCAGGGATGGCGGCCACTCAAGCGGCGGCGTCGTCTGTAACGGGGGCGGCGCCGTCGCCGGCCGAGATCCAGGGACTGCCGCCGGCTGCGACTGCGGCTGCTGATGCGTCGCCGGTCGATCAAACGCAGACCGATCTGAACATCGCCGGGTCGCTCATCGATCTGGCGATCGAGGAGCCGCCGCTATTGGCGCAGGAGACCATCGGCGCCTATCTGCACACGGCCGAGCTGCTCGGCGAACGGACGGCGGATTTGCACGTCGCCCTGGCGGGAATCGGCGACATGCCGACGTTCGCGCCGGAGCCGTTTACGCGGCTGTACCAGCGCAGTCTCTATCAATCGATGCGGAGCCAGGCGCGCACGACGATGGAGTTATTGCGCACTCAGCGCCGCAAGCTGGAGGGGGCCTCCGCGGAGCTGGCTGACGCACTGCTGCAGCGGGAGTCGGACGTGCTCGCCCAGTTCAGCCGGCTGCTGCAGATGAAGATCGACGCCCAGCGGATTCGCTGCCACGGCGATTACCACCTCGGGCAAACGCTGTTCACCGGCAAGGACTGGGTAATCATCGATTTCGAAGGCGAGCCCGAGCGGCCCGTGAGCGAGCGCCGCATCAAGGCCTCGCCGCTGCGCGACGTCGCGGGGATGATCCGCTCGCTGCATTATGTGTCGAACGCGGCCATTCTCGGCCAGACGCCGACGATTCTGCTCAGCCACTCATCGAAGTTCACCGCCGAGCAGTGGGCCACGTTCTGGTATACCTGGACGGCCGCTGCGTTCCTGCGATCGTACCGCGATGGGGCGCAGGCAGCCAATTTCCTGCCGCCGGACGACATCCAACTTCGCACGCTGCTCGAGGCGTACCTGATGGAGAAGTCGCTGTACGAGCTGCGATACGAATTGAACAATCGGCCCGATTGGGTTCGGATACCGCTGGAAGGCGTGTTGCAACTATTGGAGTAATTGTGGCGGGTCGGGTCGCATCATTCGCCATCAGTCATTCCGAGGTCCGCCAAGGAATCTAGCCGGACCCCTCGGCGGACCTCGGGGTGACATGCTTCAACTGATCACTTGACCTTCCACGCGCCTCGAAAATGAACGGCGACCTTTATGATCAAGACCGCCGAATTCCGCGAGCTGCTGCGAGATTGCCGCGTATTGGGCAGCTACGAGGACGTGAGCGGACGCCGACGGCGGGCCTCGGTCGATTCGCTACTGGCGCTGTTGCGCTCGCTGGGCGTTGACATTGAAAGCCCCGACCAGGCCGGCGACGTGCTTCGCGAGCGGCGCCGCGCGCGGCTGAACTGCGGCGTCCAGCCGGTGCTGGTGGCATGGGACGGCCGGTTGAAGGCGGTCGAGCTCAGCCTGCCGCCGGAAGCGTCAGGCGCGATGACCTACGAGCTCATTGCCGAGGACGGCGGCCATCTGGCTGAAGGCAAGGCGAATGTTGAGGATCTTAAGACGATCATCGAGCCGGAGGAAACGACCTACGAATTTGTCACGCACCAGTTGCCGATTATTGCGAAGCTGCCGATGGGCTATCATCGGCTGCATGTGACCATTGGCGAGAAATCGTGCCATTCGCTGGTGGTCTCGGCGCCGGGGCATGCGTATCTGCGGGCGGACGAAGGGAGCGAATCGCCGCAACGGCACTGGTGCCCGTTCCTGCCGCTGTACGCCTTGCGCACCGAGCTCGACTGGGGCGCCGGCGATTTCCGGGGACTCAGTGAGTTAGCCCAGTGGGCGGGCCAACTCGGCGCCGGCGCCGTCGGCACGCTGCCGCTGCTGGCCGCCTCGCTCGACGAGCCGTTCGAACCCAGCCCCTACCGGCCGGTGAGCCGTAAGTTTTGGAACGAACTTTACATCGACGTCGAGTCGATCAACGAGCTGCGGCAGTGCGAGACGGCGCGGCAACTTGTTGCGT
>DASVCM010000512.1:0-2685 GCA_036381635.1 Lacipirellula sp. | reverse complement strand
CGCGGCTCAGCCAGACATTTGAAATTCAAACTGGCCCCGCCGCTGGCGGACCGCAATATGCTTCGATCTGGCCGTCGATCCACCCGCGGCTGGTCGAGCTGATCCGCGCCCATCGGTCGACGATGGTGTTCGTCAACAGCCGGCGGCTGGCGGAGCGGCTGGCCAACGCAATCAACGAGCTCGCAGACGAAGAGCTTGCTCAGGCACATCACGGTTCGATCGCGCGGGCGAAGCGCGTCGAAATTGAAGATCGATTAAAGCGCGGCCAACTGCCGGCAATCATCGCCACCTCTTCGATGGAACTGGGCGTCGACATGGGGGCGGTCGATTTGGTGATTCAGATCGAGGCGCCGCCTTCGGTGGCGTCGGGCATGCAGCGGATTGGCCGCGCGGGCCACCACATCGGCGCCGCCTCCGCTGGCGTCATCTTTCCCAAGTACCGCGGCGATCTGCTGGCCTGCAGCGCGGCGACGCAGCGCATGCTCCGCGGCGAGGTCGAATCGACGCGCTATCCGCGGAATCCGCTCGATGTGCTCGCCCAGCAGGTCGTCGCCATGGTGGCGATGGACCCGATTAGCGTGGATGAGGCGTACGCCATCGTTCGCGGCGCGGCGCCCTACCACGAGTTGCCGCGCAGCTTGTTCGAGGGCGTCCTCGACATGCTCTCCGGCAAGTACCCCTCGGACGAGTTCGCCGAGCTGCGGCCGCGAATCACGTGGGACCGGCTCGGCGGCACGCTCGCCCCGCGGAAGAACTCACAGCGTCTGGCGGTACTCAACGGCGGCACTATTCCTGACCGCGGCTTGTACGGCGTTTACCTGGCGGGCGACGTCGGCAGCGGCGGCACGCGCGTCGGCGAACTCGATGAGGAAATGGTCTTCGAGACGCACGCCGGCGACGTGTTTTTGCTCGGCGCCTCGTCGTGGCGGGTGCTGGAGATCACACGCGACCGCGTGCTGGTGGCGCCCGCGCCGGGCGAGCCGGGTAAGATGCCGTTCTGGCGCGGCGACGGGCCGGGGCGGCCGCTCGACTTCGGCAAGGCGATCGGCGAGCTCTCGCGGCAGCTTGTTCGCTCGCCGCGCGAGGACGCGGCGACGTTGCTGCAGGACGCCTGCCGGCTTGACAAGCAGGCGACCGAGAATCTGCTGAACTACGTCGAGGATCAGAGCGAAGTTACCGCGGAACTGCCTAGCGATCAGTGCATCATCGTCGAGTCATTTCTCGACGAGCTGGGCGACTGGCGGACCGTGGTGCTATCGCCGTTCGGCTCGCGTGTTCACGCACCGTGGGCCATCGCGGCGGCGGCGCGACTGCGAGCCGAGACCGGATTTGAAGTCGACATGATGTGGTCGGACGACGGCATGGTCTTTCGACTGCCGGAGAGCGAGCAGGCGCCTTCGATCGAGCTGCTGTTTCCGTCATCGGCCGAAGTGGAAGACCAAGTGGTCCGCGAGCTGGGCTCGACGGCCATGTTCGCCGCCAAGTTTCGCGAGAACGCCGCGCGGGCGCTGTTGCTGCCGCGGCGGCAGCCCAATCGCCGGACGCCGCTGTGGATGCAGCGCCGCAAGTCGGCCGACCTGCTGGCGGTGGCGTCGCGCTACGAGCGGTTCCCGATCATGCTCGAAACGTATCGCGAATGCCTGCGCGACGTGTTCGACGTGCCGGGACTGAAGTCGCTTTTGGCCGACGTCGAGCGGCAGAACATTCGTGTGCATCGTGTGGAGTCGAGCGCGCCGTCGCCGTTCGCCTCGTCGCTGCTGTTCAATTACACGGCCAACTTCCTCTATCAGGGCGATGCACCGCTGGCGGAGCGGCGTGCCGCGGCGCTGGCGCTGGACCATGCCCAATTACGCGAACTACTCGGCACGGCCGATTACCGCGAATTATTGGACGGCGACGCGATCGATGCGCTGACGCTTGAGTTGCAGCGGCTCGATCACCGTTCAACTACCGGACCGGACGGGGTTCATGATCTACTGCTCCACCTCGGCGATCTAAGTGAGGAAGAAATCGCCGCGCGATGTCCGGCGGAGGCTGAAAGCAAGGGCCAATTGCAACGCTGGCTGGACGAACTGCTGGCCACGCGGAGGATCATCAAGGTGCGCATCGCCGGCGAGCGGCGATTTGCCGCCGCGGAGGACGCGGCGCGGCTGCGCGATGCGCTGGGCGTCGCCCTCCCGCCGGGATTGCCGGAGGCCTTCCTGGAAACTGGCGACGATCCGCTGGCGGATCTGGTTTCGCGCTACGCCCGGACGCATGGCCCCTTCCGCGCCGCGGATTGTGCGACCCGGCTGGGCCTTGGCGAAGCGGCGATTCTGCCGGCGCTGGAACGGCTGCTAGAGCGCAATCGTCTGGTGAATGGCGAATTCCTCCCCGGCGGCAGCGGCCGCGAATGGTGCGATGCGAACGTGCTGCGGCGAATCAAGTCGAAGTCGCTGGCGCTGCTCCGCAAGCAAATCGAGCCGGTGGCGCCGCAAGCTCTCGCCCGGTTTCTGCCCGTGTGGCAGGGCGTGGAGCGGCCGCGACGCGGGCTGGACGGCTTGCTCGACGTTGTGGAACAACTGCAGGGGGCGCCGCTGTTGGCATCGGACCTGGATGAATTGATTCTGCCGGCGCGGCTGACGGATTATCAGCCGGGCGACCTCGATGACCTCGCTTCCGCCGGCGAGATTGTTTGGCGCGGCG
>DASVCM010000511.1:0-5563 GCA_036381635.1 Lacipirellula sp. | reverse complement strand
TTCTAGATAATTGGCCGAAAGGTCGACCGTCGTCGTCTCAGCGGCGCCGCCTGCCGCGGCGTACACCGTGAACGAACCCGTGTAGGCAAACAGGTTGAGAAACCGCGCACCGTTTGCCGCATCGCGAACCATCGAGCGCGTTATGCGATGGTCCAAGAACAGGCCCGTATCCAGGTAGTCCGATAGGTTGACCTGGAACTTCAGACCGCCTTCCTGCACCACTTTCACCACATGCCGGTCGTCGAACCGCTCGTACTGCGCGTCCCCCCGCTGCCGTTGGCGATGCTTCACGAACACCAGTTCCCGCGGCGTTTCAAGCGCCTTCGCCGCGGCATCGACCATGAAGTCCAGCCAGTCGGCGTGCTCTGCGGCCGTGCGATCATGCGGCCGCTCGAACTCGGCGATGTGCAGCGCATCCTCATACCGATCGACCACCAGCGGCACTTCGGGGATGTCACGTTCATAGATGCGATAACAGGTGATGCCGCGCTTCGTCGGCCAGCGACGCAAATGCCGGGCGAGCTTCTTGAGCCGATTCGAAAACTCTTCCGCCTGCCGCGCCGCCTCGTCGCGCAAACCGCCAAACGCCGGCCGCGGCGCCACGCGAGTCTTTGATGGCCCATTAGCCGGCAGCGTCTCGCTGCCGCGCGAATTGCTAACGTGTTCGGCAGGCGCCCGTTCGGCTTGCATGGCATCGGGACGATGCCGGCTAACGTCGTCGTCGGACTCGGTCGATCCAACACGTGTATCTCGCCGCGGCGGCCGCGGGCCGAAGTACTGATAGAGCGTGCATTCAAGCCGCCCGTTGTACAGCTTCCGTCGCTTGTCGGCCGTTTGTCCGACCAACCGCTCCAAGTCCGGCCGCGCCGAGAGGATGTAGTGCGACCAGGTCTTCAGCCGCCGCAGCACCTCCGGCATCGAGCGATAGAGCCGTTCAATCTCCTCATCGCTCCCCATTCGCACGCCATACGGCGGATTGGTGATGATGCATCCATACTGCCGGCTGCTCGACAACTCGCGAAACTCATGCTGCTGGAAATGGATATCGTCGCTCACCTCGGCCAACCGCGCGTGATGCCGTGCCAGCTTGAGCGACTCGGCGTCTGCATCGCAGCCGATAATTCGCTGTGGCAGCGACGGCAATGTAAGGTCGCGGGCCTCTTCACGAGCCGTCGCCCACGCTTGCTTCGGAACCGCGTCCCAATTCTCCGCAGCGAAGCTTCGATTGCGGCCCGGCGCCAGCCGCCGGCCAATCATCGCCGCCTCGATGACAATCGTCCCCGTGCCGCAGAACGGATCGGCCAACGGCCGCTCGGGCTTCCAGAAACTAAGCTGCACCATCGCCGCCGCCAGCGTCTCGCGAAGCTGCGCCGCAGCGGCCAACGTTCGATACCCTCGCTTATGCAGGCCCTCGCCCGAGGTATCGATATCAAGCGTCGCGATGTTGTCGAAGATGGAAACTTCAACCGGAACGGGCGGTCCGGTCTCCGGAAGCGAAACCACCGGCCATGCCGCCAGCAGTCGCTCGACAATCGCCTTCTTCACCGTCCGCTGAATCGCCGGCACGCTGGTAAGCTGTGACTTGTTCGAGCGTCCGCGAACCGGTACCGCCGCGTCCGCGGCTATCCATTCTTCCCAAGGGAGCGCCTTGGCTGTATCGAACAGTGCATCAAAGTCGGCCGCCGGAAACTCGGCAAGCTGCACCAGCACGCGGTCGGCGGAGCGCAACCAGAGGTTCGCGCGACAAATGGCCGCCGCATCGCCGCTAAACTGAATCCGCCCAGGTCGCGCCACGCGGGCTTCATACCCCAGCGCCGCAAGTTCGCGCACCACGACCGCTTCCAGGCCGAACGCACAGGTGGCAATAAGTTCGAGCGACATCAGTTTCCGTATTCACAGCCGGCAGGGCGGCTGGCCCGTGCACCACAGCTTGTAGCGAGTGATGCCGCCGCTGCGGCTGGCGCGCAGTTCCAGCAGCGAGCCGCATTTCGGGCAATAATCGGGCTCAACAAACGACCGGCCGCGATCCGCCGCATCCTGACAGGCGACGCAGCGAGTCGCGTTCGGGTTGAAATCGAGCCGCTCCGGAGGAATCGGCTCGCGGCAGATCTCGCAAACCGCCACCTGTTCCCACTCGCCGCGGTCAGCTTCATCCGCATCTAGCTGCACCCGCAACCTGGTCGCGCCGCAGCGATCGCATGTTAACCGCAATCCATGCGTCGCGACCACCTCGCGAACCAATTCCTCCGGCGGATCGGTCGCGCGGCGAAACAGCCCCAGCTTCCGCAGCCGGCGCGTTATCTCCACTTCGCCGCAAAGCGTCCACCAACCGCAATCACCGCACTCAACCTGAACCGAGAGCATCAATTACTTGCCGCAAAAAGGCACAAAAGTCGCAAAAAAGGAGAACAGGCAAATTGTATGGATGAACGAGCTGACGGCTCTTAGGCGACATGCTGCAACGATTTCTTTTTGCGATTCTTGTGCCTTTTGCGGCTATCTCAACGCGTAGACACCACGCGGTTGAAGTGGAGCACTACCTCCCCGTCCACCACTCGACGAACGCCCTCTACCAGACACTGTGGCTCGTTGTGTCGCTCGCCGAGGCGAATGATCTCTTCGCGCGGCGTCCCCGGCGGCACGGTGAAGGTGGTTTGATTGATGATCTGATTCCCCGCGTCCAGCTCCGGAACGATGAAGTGGCACGTCGCTCCATAGGTGAGCATGCGGGCCGCGTAGGCATCGTGGTAAGGCCGCATCCCGGGGAACGCCGGCAGCAGCCCGTGATGCAGGTTAATGATCCGCCCGCCGGCATACTTCCAACAGCTCGACGGCGGCAGAATGCGCATGTAGCGGGCCAGCACGATATAATCGACCGCTAACTCGTCGCAGATTTCGATGAGCTGTTCGTCGTTGGCGTTACCTTGCGAGTCGCCAATAAAATAAAACGGCACGGCGAACTCTTCCGCCAGGCAGCTACAGCTCTGGCGATTGCTAATCAGCGCCGCGGCTTCCGCCCGAATGGCGCCGGTCCGAACGGCCTCCAGAACCGCCCGCGGAGTTTCCTGCCGCAGCGTCGCACAAACTGCCAGCCGTCGTCGTCCCGGTTGCCTGCCAGGGCTCCACGTGCGAATCGACAGACCGACCCGCCGGCTGATCGCCTGCATCGACTCCTTCAGTTCATCGACTCTCGACAGGTCAATTTCGATGCGGGTGAGCATCGAAAACAGCGACTCCTCATCGTGGTCGAACATCTGAATCTCAGCGATGTTCGCCCCGAGCTTCGTAACACAGTGAACGATCGGATCGGCCAGGCCTCGATTATCAGGTCCAACGGCGGTAATCACATACTGCATGAAAAACCTTCCCAGCGAGCCGGAAGCGTAAGCGCCCGGAGCGTACTTGTATCGATTTTGCCGAACAGAACGCCTAAGCCCCCTGCGGTCCGTCTCCGAGGAATTCTGCGACGTAAACTAGCGTGCTTGATTATGCGTACCCCGGGGCCGCTTCGCCAACAAGGCGGGACGGTCGAATTCCACTCCGATGCGACCCCGCACGGGACGTTTACTGCACCAACAAATGTAGATCAATTCCAACCCGCGATCCCTTGTTCGGCCCGCTGATATGTCAACTACGGATTCACCTGCTAGCGCCTTGAGCCCGCCGTCTGCAGGTCATGGGAACGACCTGGAGTCGATCCTGGCGCGAATTCATCAAATCGCCGACAGCGAGATGGGCCAGAAGCGCGCTCCCAACGCGGCAACTCCGCCGCCGTCCGAGCAGCCGAATTCCTCCGTCCGCCAAAGCGACCCGGCGGCTGCTGCCGCTCGGTCGATCCGAACCACGCCGACGTTCAATCAACCGGATGAAGAAGGCGAAGCCGCCTGGCGGCCGCTTGAGCCGCAGTCGCTTCAAGCTGCTGGGCTGAGCGAAGGTCAGATCGAGCACCTCGTGCTGAAGTGCCTCAACGCCTGCGGCGATCTCAGCGGCCGCGACCTCTCGGAGCAGCACGCCGTGCCGTTCCGCTTGCTGGCGCCGATCCTGCAAGGCATGAAGCTTGCGCAGCTCGTGGCCTTCCGCGGTTCAGCGCCGATGAACGACTTCGTTTATCAGCTCACCGATATGGGGCGCGAACGGGCGAAAAAGCTGGCCGAGTCGTGCAGTTACTTTGGCGCAGCGCCCGTTCCGCTGGCCACCTACTGTGCAAGCGTCGGTCAGCAGAGCCTTACGAAGAGCCATCCCACACAGCCCGACCTGGAGCGCGCGTTCCAGGACCTGCTCATCAACAAGTCGATGCTCAAGCGGCTCGGCCCTGCCGTGAATTCCGGCCGCGGTCTGTTCCTCTTCGGCGCCCCAGGTAACGGCAAGACGAGTATCGCCGAGCGCGTCACCCAGGCCTTCGGCGACTGCATCTGGATCCCACGCTCGATCAGCGTCGACGGCGAGATCATGCGCGTCTTCGACCCCGGCCTTCACACGGAGACGCCGCTGAACGAACCGACCGGCCCGCTGCAGGCCAAGCCGATCGACAAACGCTGGGTCCGCATCAAGCGGCCCACGATCGTCGTCGGCGGCGAACTGACCATGGACGCGCTAGAGGTCAATGCCAGCGCCGGTATCGGCGTCAGCGAGGCGCCCGTCCAACTCAAGAGCAACTGCGGCACGCTGGTGATCGACGACTTCGGCCGCCAGCGGATGACCACCGACGAACTTTTGAACCGCTGGATCGTGCCGCTTGAAAAGCGGTACGACTTCCTGCAGATGGCCAACGGCAAAAAGATCCAGGTTCCATTCGACCAGTTGATCATCTTCTCGACGAACCTTGAGCCGAAGGACCTGGTCGACGACGCCTTTCTCCGGCGGATCCCGTACAAGATCGAAGTCCTCGACCCGACCGAGGAGGAATTCCGAGCGCTATTTCAGTTGATGGCCCCGAAACTGGGCATTCGTTTCGACCAGCCGGCGCTGGATCACCTCGTCGAAAAGCACTACAAGTCGGCGAACCGTCCCTTCCGCTGCTGCCAACCTCGCGACCTGCTGCTGCAGATCGTCAACTACTGCCGCTACATGGGCGTCCAGCCCGAAATGACGCCGCAGTACTTCGACTACGCCGTCGAGAACTACTTCGCGATCATGTAAGCGCGCCTCACCCTGTCACGTCGAGTCGCTCGCGCCGGTTGACGTCGCGACCGCGTTCTACCACGACTGCACGAAGCTGATGATCAGGGACACCACCGTCAGCACCGCCGCGATGATCACGATGTAATAGATCATCCCATACATAAGGTTGAGCGCGCCCAGCCCGTCCATCAGCCGCGAGATGTCTTGCCCCCTAGTCTTCACAATTCTGGCGAAATTCCCCGCCGCCATTTGCGTCCACGCTCCGACCAACAGCAATAGTAAACCTGAGATGACGAACGAGATTGCCGACACCGTCAGCGGCGATGACCAGAATCCGCCGGCAGTCGCCTCCTCGAGCAGCTCAAGTTGATCCGACGACATGCCGGCCTTCTCCGCCGACTCGAGCATCTGCTGCGGATTGCGACTGATAACCATCGCACTC
>DASVCM010000510.1:0-5811 GCA_036381635.1 Lacipirellula sp. | reverse complement strand
AAGTGCGCAGTGGAAGCGATGCAACAGTGGCTGAGGTTCCGTTGTCGGCTCGTTCCAACAGCGTCACGATCAGGCGGAGCCCGAAGTTTATTGAAGACGGACATAGAATCAGGATTCCAGTGCCGCCGCCAGCCGTTCCGCAGGGGGCGGGCGATAAGGAATTTGCCAAGGTCTTTGCCAAGGAGTTGGGGCGCGACGGCAAGTTGAGTGAGTCGGCAGTCGGACCGACTTCGATGGAAGGCATTTGGGACAATCTCACCGGGCCGCAAATCGAGTTAAATCTGCCCGAGCCGACGGCTGTCTCTCCGACGCGAGCGGAGGTCGCCCAAGCCGCCAAAATCATCCTGGCAGCATCGGCGCCGGTGGCCGATCCGTTTACGCAAGGCTGGCTGGTAAACGCCGCGAAGGCGATCGTCCAAGCCGTTCCCAAATCGAAGGCGAGCGACAGCGCCGCGGACACGCTTGATGCGGCGACAGCAGCACCGGTTGCCGAGTTGACGGAACAGCCGTCGGCAGAGCGTTCGCCATTGCCGGAGGCGTCGGTTATCCATCCCCTCGTCGAACTCCGGCTGAACAAGCTCGACGGCCCGCGGCCCGCTTGGATCGACGACGCGCCGCAGCGCGTAGGCAATGCCGAGCGGATCGCCGTGACGACCGATCCGTTTACGACCGCCGAAGAATGCCGCTTCCAATTGCAGGAAAAGGTCGTGGCGGTCGTCGAGACCCGGTTGGCTGAACTGGCGACGCAAGCCAACAGCGGTTCGCAGGTTCATGCGGCGAAGTTAGAGTGGCTCGGCGTCGAGCCGGAACACCTCGCGGAATTCTGCCCGCAGGGGGAGTACGAGGAGACGATCACCACCTCGGTCGGCCCGATGAAGCGGCTGCACACCCTGGTTGAATTCACGCCGCCGCAGGAACAGTTCCTGCTCGATCGCTGGCTGCGCTACGCGCGGATGCAGAATCTGGAACTTGTCGCCGGCATTTCGTCGCTGGCCGTCGCCGGACTGGCGCTGGTTTACGGCTTGCTCAAGGTCGACACCTGGACGCGGGGCTATTACACCAAGCGGTTGTTTCTCGGGGTTCCGGCGGCCATAATCGCGGTATTCTTCCTATCCGCACTGGTCGGATGGTGAGCCCAGACCGATCGCTTTTCCGCTGCTCGATGCCCAGCTCTACCCAGTCCGACGCCCTGCTCGTCGATGCCATCCGCCGCGGCAAGCCCGATGCGTGGAGCGATCTGATCGCGCAGTACGAAGGGCGGCTGCTGTCGTTCGTCGATAGCCGGCTACGGCGGCGCGCCGCGAGTGAGGACGTCGTGCAGGAGACATTCATCGGTTTCCTCCAGAGCCTGCCGAACTACGACCCGCGGCGCCCGTTGGAAAGCTGGCTCTTTACGATCGCCAGCCACAAGCTGACCGACTACCTGCGGCGCGAAGGGCGGCGACCGGCGATTCCGCTCTCCTCGGCCGACGGCACCGGCGGCAATTGGGAGCCGGCCGGCGGAGCCCGCCCCGCGAGCAGCATCGCCCGCAGCGGCGAACGGCGGCATCTCGAGGACGAGGCGCTGGCCGAGGCGATCACCCGGCAGCTCGACGGCTGGCGCGCCGCCGGCGACTGGGACAAAGTCAAGTGCATGGAGCTGCTGTTCGTCGTCGGCGAGTCGAACAAGCGTGCCGCCGAGCGGCTAGGACTCACCGAGCAGCAGGTGGCCAACTTCAAGTTCGACTTCCTCGAGCGACTGCGAAAGTTCCTGCGGCAGCAACGGCTGAACGAGGACGTATTTCCGGAGCTGCATGAGACGTAGCCAAAGTAGCCGCGAGATAACAGCTCGCCGGAGAACTACGCAAGACTTTCCCCGCCGCTCCGGCGAGCTGTTAGCTCGCGGCTAATTGTCATTACAAACCGCAAATGAACGTGACCGACGCAGAACTTGACGGCTTTCTCGACGAGGCGCTCCCCGCGGAGCGAATGGCGGCCATCGAAGCGTCGCTGCGCACCGACGATGCATTGGCCAAGCGCCTGGCGACGGCGGTCGGCCGCCGCGACGCGGGCGTGCACTCGCTCTGCGCCGTGTGGCGACGGCACCGGTTGACCTGTCCAACTCGCGAACAACTTGGAAGCCATCTCCTCGGCGTGCTCGATCCGGGGGCCGACGAATACGTCAAATTCCATCTCGAAGTCGTCGCCTGCCGCTTCTGCCTGGCAAGCCTCGACGACCTCCGCGAGCAGCACGCCGCGGCCAACGCCGAACACGCCGAAATTCGGCGGAAGCGCTATTTCCAGTCCAGCGCGGGTTATCTCTCGAAATAAGTCCACGTGATTTGCAGCCCCGGGCTCTGCCCGGGAGTGGCGCCACGCCAGGCCATACCCTCAACGATGGACGCCGATCCCCGGGCAGAGCCCGCGGCTACAGGCGCATCAATTCAAGTGAGGACTGCCAGAAAAGCCGCGGCGGAAACAGGGCGGCGAGGCGGGGAATCAGCTCGCCGCCGGAAGCTCGCAGTCCGCCGGACGAGAGCGCGGCGTTGAAATCCAGGTTACCTGTCAGCAGCGATTCAAAGGTCGCGGCATTGCACTCGATGCGGTCTTCAGGGAGCGAGGCCGTAGGATCCAATCGCGAGCTGCGCCGCGTGAGCGTGAACCGGTAGCGCGCGTTGTTCGCGACAATCCCCACATCGAACGGCCGCGGCACGTCGGCGTCCTGCGCTCGTCGCCTCCACAAGGGATAACACCGCTCGACCCACCGCTCGGGCGAAAGCACCTTCAACATCCACCGGGGTCCGCCGGTCGTCAGATCGTCAATCCACGCTCCCCCGGCCGTGACGAGCAGTTCATGCAGCGGATCGCCGGCAGGCGTGTACAGCGAAATCGAGTGGTGATCGCGGTCCATGGCTTCACGGCAAGCTCGCGCGAGTAACTGGACGCGCGCCGGCGTACACTTAGGCGCCGTCATCATCTCGACGATGCACCCGCCGCAGAGGACGGCGTAGCCGACGGCCGAACCTCCGTTGGCTTCCAGTCTTTCGCCACCTACGGCGGCGTTTGGAGCCGCGGAGGGTTTGTTGTGGGAGGTCGCCAGAAGTACCTGGTCATGCGCCTTGCGGCCGACCAGCCATTGCCAACAGACTTCCGAGCGGAACAAGGGTCCCCACAGCTCGGCGGCGACCTGATCATAGATCTGGCGAATAAGATCTAACTCGAAGTGCCGCCAGGTTCGTACCGAGGTCCCCGGCCGGCGGCGGCGGCGACTAGCTCGTTGAGCGTCGAGGTGCGCAAGCACGGCCCGCGCGCTGGCGCGGGTATGGCCCTGGCCTCGCGGAGTGATCCAGCCGCGCGCGGCGAACCAATCGGGATGATCGGTGTACACAAGAGCCAGCACGGCGCCCTCGTCGGCGGCGATCGATTCGGCGGCGGCGATCAAATCCTGATGAAAACTCCAATCGCCGTATTCAGGCAGCACGGCGAAGTCTTCAAGCTTGACGACCGGCACGCGCAAGCCCTCGAACCACGCGATATGACTGGCCACATGGACGTGGGCCAGCAGCGATTTGTCGCGACGAACCAACAGCCGATCGCCGGGCCGGTAGCTGGGTTCATCGATTCGGCTCTGGAAATCTTCGGTCAGCGGCGCCTGACGAGATTGCACCAGCAGCTGCAGAATCAGCGGATGGTCGCCCGCGTTCGCGGTGACGATGCGCGTCGCCCGATCGAGCTCGCGCAAACAAGCGGCGTCCCCATTAGCACTCCACGAAAGCCGCGTCGACGAGCCTGCACTGGCCGGGCGCAGACCGTCCAGCGGCGATTGTGCTTCGCTCACCTCCGACTCCCCAGTGTTCCGGCTGGGCGTGGACATGTCAGGCAGTCCTCAACAGGGAGAGACTTCGACACCGCGCCGCTTAGCGCACTGCATGCCGAATGAAGCTCTGCTGCCCTACTAGACGCTGAGCCTATAGCGCCTGGGCGCTGAAATCCAGCAAAAAATGCCGGAGTTGCTCGCGCGAGAATAGGCAAAACGCGTATTCGCGCGAATCCAACACGCGGCTGGACCGCTGCCGGGCGCTGGCTTGAATGAGTTCAGCTTCAAGACGGTTTCGACGTGCGGCCACGTATGGCTGCAACGCGCGGTTCGCCGAAACGATGGCTTCGTGCCTGGCCGCCGCATTGCCTGGCGTTTTCGGCGTAGCGACCCAGCGGAGTTTTTCTTCAATGAGGCCCGCGGCGGCTTGATCCAGTCCATCCCCGTTAGAATCGACAAATCTCTCTGGATGGTAGTCGAGCTCGCGCAGCCTTTGCTGGAACTGGCTCGCGTCGACGCGCCGGCTATGGGCCTGAGCAATGGGCAGCCGTAGCGTACCGGAAATGGTCGCGTAGCGCGGCGGGGCGATGTGGAAGAACCGCTCGGCGATAGCGTCGGTCACCTCGTCGTACTTGGCGCCGCCGATGCCGTGGATGAACAGGTCGGCGACGGCCAAGCGGGCGAACATCGTTGTGATGAGCGCTCGGGAACGGATCTTAAGACCTTGGGCTTCCCAGCGTGCGAGTTCGGCCACCGCCACGGCGTCATTGGGGCCTTCTCCCAAGCGAAGCGGGTGCTCGAACGAGCGAAGATCAGAGACCGTGAACGCGCCGCCGTGGTGTCGTACAAACACCGCTCGTCGCCGCGGGTCGGCGGCGGTCCAGCACCAGAGCGGCGCCTGCAACCACTCGCCGCGGCGTTCAAGATTCGAGACGGGATGCGCGTGATTGCGAATGCGATGCGCGCGGCGATACTCGTCCAGCACGCCGTTGTGCGCGTCAATAAACAGGCGCAACTCCCGCAGAATATGGCAAGCAAACCTGCGAAAGGCGTCGCTGCGGCACAGGTCGCTTTGGAGCAGTTCCAAGTTCTGCACGCCCCACTGACGCTCCACAAGATGCCGCGCCTGGGCCAGCCCGGCGCCGACGCGCCCGGCGGCCATCGCGCGATCCGTTGCCATCGGCCACCACGAATCGAGCATGGGTTCTTCGAGAAGGTTAGCCGTGGCATCACGCACCCGCTGTGGAAATGAGTTCCAGCAGGCGCCATCGAGAACGCTCCGCTCTTCCCACGGCACAACCTCGCCCGGCGCGTCGAACTGGACCGAACCGAATTGCGGCGACTGAGCCGTACCGCTGGGAATTCGAATGGTTGTGCCGCGGCAGGCGTCGGCGTCGATGACGAGGTTCAGCGCCGTTCCGCCCAGCGAACGAGCGAGGGCGCCGGCCGCGAAGTTCTTCACCCAGACGCCGGGGTGCGACATCTCCGGCTGATGGCCGGTGAGAATGAGGGGCTTCTCGGCAAGGCGGCCGTCGAGTTCGCCATCAAGCGCGGGATAGTAGCTCGCGACATAGTCATGCGCTCGGCTCAGCAACTCGCGCCGCGCGGCGGCCGAGAATTCTGCCAGCGACTGCCCAGTGATCTTCACGCCGGCGCCAGATCGCCACGCCCGGTTTTCCGATACGACGCCGCCAAGCTCATCCCACGGCGGGACAACAAGCTTGTCCCCGCTTTCCGCCGGCGCGCGATAGCGAGCATACTGTGCCACGAGCCGGTTTCGCCTTTAATGGTCCCGGCCATCTCAAGCTTGTTCAACTGCCGGCTCTTCAACCGCAACGCGGCGACAGTCAATAGCCGGGGGCGTAATCCCCTGGTTTGCGATGCCATTACAGGAAGCCCCAACGGGGCGGCAGTGCGCTGGCCATTCTACTGCCGCCCCGTTGGGGCTTATCATTTTTCCTGCCATCGTTACCAGGGGCTGACGCCCCTGGCTATTCACTTTCGCCCCGTTGGGG
>DASVCM010000509.1:0-6030 GCA_036381635.1 Lacipirellula sp. | reverse complement strand
TCTCCGATTACTACGCCATTCGCGAACTGGCAGAACGTCCCGAGTTGTACGGCCACCATGTAGCGACCGACGGCCCAGAGGCGGCGCTGCTCGCCGTAAAGGCGGGCGTGAACATCGAGTTCCCCGAACCGGATTGCTATCCCGAGCTAGCGGCTCTGGTGCGAGAAGGCGCGTTGTCCGAATCGAAGCTCGACGAGCTCGTGGCCCCGCTCTTGGAATTGAAGTTCCGCTTAGGGCTGTTCGAGGATCCTTATGTCGATCCGGAAGCCGCCGAGTGGATTGCAAGCGAGGCAAGCCACCAAGAGCTGGCCCTCGAAGCGGCCCGCAAGACGGTCACGCTCCTAAAAAACGACGGCGTCGCCCCGCTCGATTCCGCAAAAATACGCACGATCGCCGTCATCGGGCCGAACGCCGACCGCGAGCTCCTTGGCGGCTACAGCGGCCGACCGAACCATGTTTCCACCGTGCTGGAAGGCATCCGCGAGCGCGCCGGCGGAGAAGTAGAGGTCCTTTATCATGAAGGATGTCGCATCACCATCGGCGGCTCCTGGTGGCAGGACGAGGTCGTTCCAAGCGACCCCGAAGAAGACCGCCGCCTGATCGCCGACGCCGTGGCCGTGGCCAAGCGCGCCGACGTGGTCGTGCTCGCCGTCGGCGGCAACGAGCAGGACTCGCGCGAAGCCTGGTCCCTGAACCACCTCGGCGACCGCCCCGATCTCAAGATGGTCGGGCTGCAAGACGAACTAGTCGACGCCATTGCCGCGACGGGCAAGCCGATCGTCGCCCTGGTTTTCGGCGGCCGCCCGCTCGCCATCGGCAATCTCGTGAGCAAAGCCTCGGCCGTGTTCCAGTGCTGGTATTTAGGCCAAGGGACCGGCCGCGCGGTCGCCGACGTGCTGTTCGGCGAGGTCAACCCGAGCGGCAAGATGCCGATCACCATCCCGCGCTCCGTCGGCCACCTGCCCGCCTTCTACAACCACAAGCCCTCCGCCCGCCGCGGTTACTTGTTCGATGACGTGAGCCCGCTCTTCCCATTCGGCTTCGGCCTCAGCTACACGGAGTTCAAGCTCGGTCCGCCGCGGCTGAAAAACGCGACGATCGGTCCTAAAGAAACGACCAAAGCATCTGTCGAAGTCACGAACGTCGGCGACCGGCCCGGCGACGCTGTGGTGCAGCTTTACATCCGCGACCTCGTCAGCTCGGTCACACGCCCGGTCAAGGAACTGAAGGGCTTCCAGCGCGTCCCGCTCGCGCCGGGCGAAACGAAAACGATTCAATTCGAGATCGGCCCGGAGAGCCTGGCATTCTGGAACATCGACAAAGTCTATGCCGTCGAGACGGGCGAGTTTGATATCATGGTCGGGTTAGACTCGGTGAACACGCAATCGACTCTTCTGCGCGTGACGGACTGCCCCGCTGACATCGATTGAGCTTTCCGGCCAGCGGCGAACGAGCCGCTCACTGCCATGAGGACTGTATCCTATGCCCGCGTCGCGCCGCACTTTCCTGAGGACGGCAGGCGCTGGATCGCTCGGATACTTCGCCCTCGCCCACCTGAATTCAGCGACCGCTCAATCGTCTGGTCCGTCGGCGACAGTTGAACCCGCAGCCGCCGGCGTCACGGTCCGATATCTCGGCAAGCAGTTTCTCGATAACCACGTCAACGTCACCGGCGCCGACGGCGCGACGAGCTTCGTCCTCCCCGACGGCAACGCGCTGTGGGTCTTCGGCGACACAGTCGAAGGGCCGTTCGAGTCGATCCACGGCCTTGACCTCGCGCCGCTGCGATCGAACACCGCCGCCGTGGTTCCGCCGCAGGATGCGTCCGACGGCGTCCGCAACTTCAGATTCCTCGCAACGAACGACAACAAGCGGCCGCGGCAGATCATCCCATTCGCGGAGGATGAAGATCCCGCAAAAACTCGCTTGTGGGCGATTCATGGTGCGACGATCGGTTCGAACGTTTATCTCTTCTACCACCGCATCAGCCTGCTGGCGGGCGTCGACGTCTTCGAGAACTTCCGCTTGGAAGGAATGGGCGTCGCCCGCGCCGACGCCGCGGCGCTGGATTTCACGCGTCTGGCCTTTCGGGACGGTTCGAAAGAGCTCTGGAAGCTGGATCAGCCGACATTCGGCGTCTGGGTCGAAAAGACCGACGATTATGTCTACCTCTGGGGCAGCCTAATGACGGGCGTGTTCCTCGCACGCGTTCCGCCCAAACAAATCGAGCAGCTCGACCAATACGAATATCTGACGAAAGCACCGACACTTAAGAATCCAACTAGCGAGGTCCAGTGGTCGCGGCGCTTCGAGCCTTCGGCGATGTTGTTCGATTCGGTTCCCAACGAAATGTCGGCGGCGTACAATCCGCATCTTAAGCGGCATCTGGCGATCCATGCGCTCGGTCGCGACGGCCAGATCGTCATGCGGACGGCGCCCCGGCGGACTGGCCCCTGGAGCGAGCCGCAGGTTATCTACGATGTCAAACGCCGCAAACCGACCGACATGGTCTACGCGGCCAAGGAACACCCGGAGCTCGCTCGCGACGGCGGCCGCCGCATGTACGTCACCTTCGTCAACTCGGCCTCCTATATACCCGAGCTGATCGAAGTTCGGCTGCCGTGACGCTCGACTAGTTAGAGGAACCTCATGGACAAGCCGTCACGGCGCGACATACTCAAGTACACGGCCGCGTTGGCCGCAACGGTTGGCGCCTCGTCGCTGACCGACGCCATTAAGCGTGCGGCCGCTATCGCGCCCGCGCCCGGCAGCACCTTTCTCGACGCCGAGCATGTGGTGATCCTGATGCAGGAGAACCGCTCGTTCGACCATGCCTTCGGAGCCTTGCGCGGCGCCCGCGGCTTCGACGACCCGCGCGCGATTCGCCTGCCCGACGGCAACCCTGTGTGGGTGCAGACCAACGACGCCGGCGAAAGCTACACGCCCTTCCGCCTCGGCCTGTTGGATACCAAGTCCACCTGGATGGGCTGCCTTCCCCACGGCTGGACCGACCAGGTCGACGCCCGCAACGGCGGCCGCTACGACCGCTGGCTGCAGGCGAAAGCCTCCGGCGAGCCGGCCTACGCCCGCCTGCCGCTGACGCTGGGCTACTACGACCGCCGCGACATCCCATTCTACTACGAGCTGGCCGACGCGTTCACGATCTGCGATCAGCACTTCTGCTCATCGCTCACCGGCACCACGCCCAACCGCTGCTACCTGTGGTCGGGCACGATTCGCAACGAGCCGAAGGAACGTTCGCCCGCCCACCTGTTCAACGAGGAGATTGACCACGATTCGTTGGTGAGCTGGAGGACGTTCCCCGAGCGGCTGGAGGATCTGGGCGTCTCGTGGAAGGTCTATCAGAACGACGTCTACCTCGAGGTCGGCTTCACCGGCGAACAGGGGCCCTGGCTTTCGAACTTCGGCGACAATCCGCTCGAATATTTTGCACAATTCCATCCAAGGTTTGCCGTCAGTCATCGCCGCTACTTGCAGCGGCGAGTACAAGAGCTGAGCGATGAAGTGCGCGACCTCCAGGCAAGACGGCAAGAGAATCCCGCGGAGCAAGCCCAGCTCGCCGAGGAGCTTGCCGCCAGGCAGGCGGAACTCCAGCAGGCGCAGGAGGAGCACGATCGCTGGAGCGACGACAACTTCGCACGATTGAGCGCCCGGGACCGCTCCCTTCACGAGAAGGCGTTCTGCACGAACGCCGCCGACCCCGCGTACCACGAGCTCACCGAAGTCGTCTATCGCGACGGCGACCAGGAGCGACGCGTCGAAGCCCCGAAGGGCGACGTCCTCCACCAATTCCGCGCCGACGTGCAAAGCGGCCGGCTGCCCGCCGTCTCCTGGCTGGTGGCGCCCGAGCGATTCTCCGATCACCCAGGCTCGGCCTGGTACGGCGCCTGGTATATCGCCGAAGCCCTCGACATCCTCTCGCAGAACCCCGAGGTGTGGCGGAAGACGATCTTCATCCTCACCTACGACGAGAACGACGGCTACTTCGACCACGTGCCGCCGTTCGCCGCCCCTCACCCGCGCCGGCCGCAGACGGGCCGCGTTTCCGCCAGCATCGACGCCTCCGTCGAGTATGTCGATCGCCAGTTCGAAGCGGAACTTCGCGACGCCCGTTACGTCCGCGACAGCTCGATCGGCCTGGGCTACCGGGTGCCGATGGTCGTCGCCTCGCCGTGGAGCCGCGGCGGCTGGGTCTGCTCGCAGGTGTTCGATCACACGTCGCCGGTGCAACTGCTCGAACGGCTGCTGACGCATAAACTCGGCCGGGAGGTCAAGGAGACGAACATCAGCCGATGGCGCCGTGCGGTCTGCGGCGACATGTCCTCCGCATTCCGGCCGGCCGACTCCGCGTCGCCCCCCGCGATGACGCCGGTGGACAGGGACGCGTACGTCGAGGCCATTCACCGCGCTCAGTTCAAAGACCTGCCGGCGCCGGGAGAGCCGTTGACGGCTGCAGAGCTGAGCCAGGCCAGACAGCCCGGCGGAACGTCGCCGCGGCTGCCGCGCCAGGAACCGGGACAGCGCCCGGCGTGCCCCCTCCCCTATGAATTGGCGGCCGACGGCCGTCTGTCCGACGATCGGCGTAACTTCCGCATTCGACTGGAAGCGGGCGCTGCATTATTCGGCAACCGCGCCGCCGGCGCGCCTTTTACCATCTACGCAGCGCCAGGCACTGGCGGCGTGAAAGTTCGCAACTACGCCGTCGCCGCCGGCGAAAGCGTCGAAGACTCCTGGCCCCTGAGCGAGTTTGAGCGAGGCCGATACCATCTCGCCGTGCACGGACCGAACGGCTTCTTCCGAGAGTTCATCGGCGGCAGCGACAATCCGCCGCTGAACGTTCGTCTCACGGCCCAACCGGCGTCCCCACGTTCTCATCGAGAAGGCGCAACGCTCATCTTGCACATTGAGAACCAAGACCGGTCCGAGCGGCTGAATCTGACGGTCGAAGACGTTTCCTACGGCGGGCCGCCGCTCGAATATGAAATGAGGCCTGCAACGACCGCCGAGATTCCGATCGATACGACTCGAAGCTCCGGCTGGTATGATGTACGCATCCGAGTCGCCGGCTTCAACGAGTTCCGACTCCGCTATGCCGGTCGCGTCGAAACCGGCAAGCCGGGACTGAGCGACCCGCTGATTGGCAGAAGTTAGCCATGTCCGTCGACGAGCTCTTGGCCGATTGCGAAAACGCCCGGGCCTTTCGCATCCGCCGTGCTGAGGAGCGTCGCGACTGGCGGGCGCTGCGAATGCTCCTGCCGCATGCGGTCCACCACGGCTGCGGCTGCGACGCCTTCGTGGCGACCGATGATGCGGCGGCGCGCCGAGTGATCGGCGCCCTTGCCATTGAACCCCAGATGCGACTGCAGCCGTATCGCGGGCCGCGCGTCGCCCTGCACGTCATTCCGCCCTGGCGGCGTCTCGGCGTCGGCCGAAGCTTGCTGAACGCCGCGGCCGCAATCTCCGTAGCCAGGAAGGCCGAGGCCCTTTATGCCTGGAGCAAGCTCAGGCCCGACAGCGACGAAGCGGCGGCCTGGCGCGGCGTCGGATTCACCCATGCGATTGAATATTTGCTGACCCGCGTCGAGGCGGCGCGAGTCATCGAGAAGTTGACGCCGCTGGTCGATGCGCTCCAACAGCGCGGCCACATCCCTGCGAAGGCGCGAATCATACCGCTCGAAAAGGCGAACCCGAAGGAAGTCGTTCGGCTGGTCACGACGTACCTCGCGGGCGTCGGCACGGAGCCGGTTCTCGAGCGCCGCATCGTTGGCCGGCATCCGAAACCGTTGGAGCCGCGGCTCTCCAGAGCGTTACTCTACCAAGATCGGATCGTCGGCGTCATGCTCGGCAGCCCAATCGATCCGCGCGTCGGCCTGATCGAAGCGAACGTCATCCATCCCGCCGTGCGCGGCGGCTGGGCGAACGTCTGGCTCAAGCTGGAAACGACGCGCGACGCCCAGGCCGCCGGCTACGACGCCTTCCTGTACGAAACGCACAGTCAACACGCCGATA
>DASVCM010000508.1:0-11490 GCA_036381635.1 Lacipirellula sp. | reverse complement strand
CCAGTTGCCGTCCGGATCGCGGAATCCCAGCACTTGGACGTCGGTCGCCTCGGGCATATCCCCCAGCGCCGAGTAAGAGAACCCAGTAAAGATCTTATCGCCGACAATGATGCCCATCTCCGCGCCGGTCAGCAGGTCGTTGAGATTCACGCCGGTGTTCGAGTTCACAGCGCCGCCTTGCGGCGTGAGGTTCACCAGCGCCGCGGACGCTGGCGCCGCGACGGCAAGGGCGATCGCGGCGACGGCCATTGCCGCCTTCACAGTCTTCAGGTTACGTCGATGCATCGTTAGTCATCCTTTGCGAGATTGTTCGTCTGCGGCGGCTGCTGAAATCACACACGCTGTTGCCTCTTCAGCCATGCAACCGACCGTAAACGCGAGAGCGGAAAAAACTTCTCAGTTAAGTTGTTCAAAGCACCAAAGCCGCCGCTTCCTGCGGATTACTCAAGACGCCTTCATCCATGCACGACGCCGTCACGCCACCTACTTCCATTGCCCCTGCACTACCACGACATCCGCTTGTTCGCCCGCTGGTGAATGCCGCCCAGCGCGCTCGACGGCTTGCGCCGCCGCTTACCAGAGCGCGTCGCGCTCTTCGCCTTCTGCGCGCGACGCACGGGCCCCGATCCGCCCGGCGGCGCACCGGAATCTGCCTCGAATGCAGCGTCACTAGCTTTCTTCACCATCAATTGCTCTTGCGCAGTTAGTTATGCCGTTACCAACCGTCTTCCGGACCGCGTGCAAAAGCGTTCGCAGTCAACAGACCGGCGTTTCGCGCAATCGCTTCCCGCGCCTCGCGTAGCACGAACTCAAATCCACGTTGAACATGCGCATCGCTGAGGTACGCCCAGGCGCCCAGGCTGCGCGCCCACAGCTCTTCGTCCCCGTCGGCCCCGGAACCCGCCACCAGCAGCAGCGACTGCGTCACTGCCTTGGCGCGGTCCGCGGCCTCCCGAAGCTCCCAGTAGTCGGCCGACGCCTCCTGCGGCAGATCGACCAGCACCAGCGGTACGCTCCGTTTGAACGCCACCCGCAAAAACTCTCCGGCGTCGCGGCAGATAATCGCGTCCCAGGCCTGGGCCTCGGCCGCTTCACGAATCAGCCGCCGCCTCTCGGCTGACATGGACACGACCAGGCAGCGCAGCAGATGAGGCGGCGCAGAGCGCGCTCCAACTACCGCCGACTCGCCCTCAGGGGCCAGTACGGCGTTCGATGTCCTGTTCACAGTTGCCATGCTGAGGCGTTGCTCCGTGCATGCGCTGCCAATGATCCGCCTACTGCGGGCGCACATGCAGTCCTGCTATCGCGATCATCAAAGTGCCGTTTCGAAAAGCGCCCCGGCCCTGCTACAGGTCCGAACCGTTTACTCACAGCGACAAGCCGGCGACAGGCGCCTGCGTACGCAGCGCCTCGCCTACCAACTCTCTGTCAAAGCCTTCGTCCCGAGGCCGCCTGCACGAATGCATCGCTCCGCGCGCTTCCTTGCCATACGTCAGGCCGGCCGCAATTGCGGCCCCTCGGCGCAACCTCTTTCCATTCCTCTAGGGCGGCGACTGCGCACCGCTCTAGCCGTAGCCGCGGTATGAATGCGAAAACCGGGCGAACCGCGCCGTCGGCAACGCACTAGTTGCGGCTACGCGGCTTACCAGTTCATCTTGCGATTGCGACGACGATGAATGCCGTTGACCGATTGGGGCGACTTGCCGCGGCGACGCCCGTGCGTCGGCCGATTGCGCTTCGACAACTTCATCGCCGTATCGCGGCGGACGTTGTCGACGCTGTAGTCCATGTCGCCTTGCTCGTAGAGTTGGATGTGGCTCATTTGCTTCTTCCTTTTCTTCCGCCGCACGCCGTCCGCCCCGTGGCGGCGATTCACGCGCGACTTGACTAGACATACGCCGCCCGGCCCTAACGATGGGTAGGCGCTATTTGCCGCCCGGCATAAAGCGATCACCGTGCCACAAGTTCCACAACCCGCAAAGAAATGCGCAACTCCTTGCGCGCGACGGCCTTCGCGATGTTGCGATCACACACCGCGCGAGTGCACGATGTCACCAGAGTGGTGAGACACAATGACGACAGCAGCAATTCGCGTCGAGCAATCGCGTGCGCGTCGTGAGATTCACTATTTTGATGAAACATCACCAAAACAGTGAGCTGTCTCAAATGGAATAGATGGCGAAATCGGATATAGCCATCTACATTGCGACCGAGACGAGCCGAGAGGCGCGTGGCGGCGCGCACATTGGCCGACACGGCTCAATTGGCTTGCAGCAGAAGGCAGATCGCGGGACGTTAGTTGATTTCCGCGCCCGCCTCGCCGTCGCGCAACTGCGCCAACAGGCGAGTCATGGTGTTGGGGTGCACCCCCAACAGCCGGGCGGCGCGCCCTTTGTGCCCGCCGGCAGTCCGCAGGGCCTGTTCCACCGCGGCGCGCCGCAGTCTCGTGAGATCGGTGTACGGCAGGTCCCGATCGCAAGCCTCGTGCGTCGCTCCCGGAAGCGATGGCTCGCACTGCAGCACATAACTCTGTTCAAGCACGTAGCTCAACTGCCGAATATTGCCGGGCCACCGGTACTCGCAAAACGCCCGCAGCATCGACTCGCTGGGCTGCCAAACCGGCTGGTCGTATCGCTTCGCGAACTTCCGCGAGAAATACTCGATAAACAGCGGGATGTCCGACGCCCGGTCCCGCAGCGGCGGCATTCTCAGCTCAACCAGGTTGAGCCGGTAATACAGATCCTCGCGGAACCGCCCCTCGGCGACTTCCTCCTCCAGCCGACGGTTCGTCGCGGCAATCACCTGCACGTCCACCTTCACGGGGTGGGGCGAACCGACGGGCGTCACCTCCCCCTCCTGAAGCACGCGGAGCAGCTTCGGCTGCAGTTCCAGCGGCATATCCCCGACCTCGTCGAGGAACACAATCCCCTTGTTCCCAGCCCGAAACACGCCAAGGCTGGCCCCAGCGGCGCCGGTAAACGCCCCGCGCTCATGCCCGAAAAGCTGACTCTCGGCCAGCGTCGGCGTTAGCGCTGCACAGTTGACCGGGATAAACGGCTGGTCGCGTCGCGGCCCGAGCCGGTGGACCATGCGAGCCCAAACTTCTTTGCCCGTCCCTGTTTCGCCGGTAATCAGAACCGTGCACTCGACCTGAGCGGCACGCTCGGCATGATGGGCGACGCGCGTTACGCGTGCGTCGCGGCCAATTATGAGACTGCTGGGATCATCGGGCGGAAGGCTCTCCAAAGAACTCAGCGATTGAAAACCCACTGCTGCCATCGTCATCTGCTCCGCGGCATTTCCACGTCCGAAATGCCGTTGTTTGCCTGCCCCAATACGCCTGCCAGCACAGCTCCCCGTGCGCAGGTGAAAGCGGCAGTTACTTCAAATCACTAGCGGCCCTATCAAAGTAAGCGTTTAGAAGTCAACACGAGCAGAAGTTCCGCGCACACCGCCAGTCAATGCGGCGATTGCCAGATACCTCCCCGCGCTCAAGCTGTCCAAGGTCGATTCTAAACGACAATGCTAGTTCCCTCAAATCTTTGCGTCGCAACGTTTACGAAAAGTTCATGTCGCCAACTGTGCGTGGCGTTTTGGCAACATCGGACGCCTGACCGACAAGTTACAAACCCTTGTCAGATAAGGCATTAGTCACGGGGACCAACCTTAAATCGCCGCCGCCCACCGTGCGGCTCTGTCTGGCTGCAAACTAGGCGCCGGACCCCAAAGCGACTTAAGCGCCAATTCATAATGGCCGGAAACGATCCCTCTGCGCCACGGACGGCGATATAGATCAGTCCTGGGGGAAGTATCCGCGATCCGCCTTCGATGCCCCGCCTCGTGTGCGGTCGTACTTAAGTTCGGCATATTCGTCGAAGAATTCTCTCAGACGCCGCTCGAGATCGCTCTGCGTTTCCCGATGGGCCGGGGAATCGATCAGGTTCTCGCATTCATCCGGGTCGGCCTGCAGATCGTAAAGTTCGTTCGGCCCGGCAGGATGCCGAGTGATGTACTTCCAGCGCGGCGTGCGAACGGCGCGCACGTCGTCATACTCAAAGAAAATGTAGTCGTCTCGAACAAGGGGCTTGCCTTCAAGCGCGGCGGCGTAGCTATGGCCTGGCAGTCGCGGCGATTCGGGTGTTTTATCGTCTAGCCCTAAGTACTCAAGCACCGTCGGCAAGAAATCGTAATTGCTGACTAACAACGGCGACCGTTGCCCTTTCTCGACCCGCGTCGGATGCCGGAAGACGAGCGGCGTATGCATGGTCCAGTCGTAGCCGGTCCGAGGACGCGTATGATCGCCCATCCCCCAGAATCCGCTGTGCCCTCCCGCTAACCCCTGGTCCGCGGTGTAAATCACCAGCGTATTCTCATCGAGCCCATGTTTCTCAAGGGTCTTGAGTACCTCTCCCACGCCGTCATCGACGCCGCTAACCTCGGCGGCATACCGCCGCATGGCCTCCACGTTGTTCAGAAACCGCTTGTTCCCGTGCAGCCACGGGTGCATCTCTTCCCGCGGGAACGACTCCATCGGCTTGTCGGCATAATACTCGCCATGCCGATTCCGAGCCGCGTGAGTCAAACTCTCGCCAAGCCCATACGGCCCATTGAACGCCAGATACAAGAAAAACGGCCGGTCCTTGTTCTGCTCGATAAACTCCACGCCGCGATCGGCCCAAAAATCGGTGAGATACCCCGCCTCCTTGCGGACCTCCCCGCTCTCAATCACCTCGGCGCCGTAAAACGCCGTCGTATGCCCGGTCGGCATGGTCACCCAGTAGGTGAAGCCTTCCTGCGGCCGCAGGTTAGCGCCCAGATGCCACTTCCCGCTCAGCCCGCACACGTACCCCGCATCCGCCAGAATCTCCGGTAGACTGCGAAACTCGCGAATCGTCGAGTACGCCCGCGGCCCAACCTGCGCGGCTCCCGCCGGCAGGTACGAGTGAACTCCATGCTGCGATGGAATCAATCCGGTCAGCAGCGTCGCCCGCGTCGGCGAGCAGACGGCGTTCGAGCTGTAACAATGCTCAAACAGCACCCCTTCCCGCGCCAGGCGGTCGATGTTCGGCGTGCGAATCTCCGGATTGCCATAGCACCCCAACGTCCACGGCCCCTGATTATCCGCCAGGATGAGCACCACATTGGGCCGCTGCGCATCGCTGGCCGCATAGCAGTTGGCGACAAACGCAACGGCAACGGCGGCCGCAAACAAGCTAATCAGTTTCAGCTTCATCATGTTGCAATCTCCACACAACCAAGTTTCAAGCAATCGTATATGCGGAGACGCTCGCCGCCTACTAGCGCCGGCGTTCACAGGATTATGCAACTGCAAGTAGCCCCAACGGGGCGTAAGTTAATAGCCAGGGGCGTAAGCCCCTGGTTTGGTCGGCAATGAAGAACGTAAGCCCCAACGGGGCGGCAGTGCGCTGGCTATTGACTACCGGCGCGTTGCGGCTTCGATGCCGGCAGATGCACAATCCTGTGTACGCCGAGACTACTAGGCGGCGCAATAAAGGTGAACCGCCCGATATACTTGCCACACACGCCGCCCATCTCGACGGCCTACTCACTCTCTTGCGTCCACTCGCGCAGCTCAATCTTCGGCAGCTTCGAATCCTCGCGGGCAAACATCAGCACATGTTGCCACGGCAACTTATCATACTGGCCGACCAGCTTGAACTCGTTCGCCGTCAGCTCCCTCAGCACTTGCGGCTGACTCATCTTGTGCAGCGGCAAGATCGGCACCTCCGGGTCCTCTTCGCGGAATTCGACAAGCACCAACCGCCCATCGGGCTTCAAGCTCGAACGTACCAGCTCCAGCACCTCCGGCGGGTGCGACAGCTCGTGGTACACGTCCACCATCAGCACTAAATCAAACGTTTCCGGCGGCAGCCCCGGATCCTCCGCCGTCGCCAGCACCGGCTTGATATTCTCCAACCCTCGCGTGACCGATCGCTCCGCGAGCATGTCGAGCATTTCCTGCTGGATGTCGACGGCGTACACCAATCCCTTCGGCCCCACCAGCCGTGCGAGCTGAAGCGTGTGGTAGCCATTTCCGCAGCCAAAATCGCACACCACCTGTCCCGGCTTCAGCGCCAGGGACTTGAGCATCTTCTTCGGATGCTCCTCGCGCGTGCGGCTCTTCCGCGTCAGCCACCCGGCGCCGCTGTAATGCATCGGCGGCGCAATGAGCCGCCCCAGGTACGAGCGGCCTGGGACATACGCTTCTACCGCCGCGTCCTGGGCAAGAACTGCCTCAGTTAACGCGGAAAGCATCAGGGTGCAGCACAGAAACCGCGTCATCGGCAAGACCTCGCTGCTCAATGCAAACGTGCAGCGCCGCCAATACGCCTAGATAGCCCGGCCATCCTGGCCGGGCGCCGAGCCAGAATGGCTCGGCTATATACAAACAGTAGCAATCGACTCACACCGCCTAAGCAGCGCGCACGGCTCCCGCTTCATGGCGAAGCGCCACCACCGAGAGTTTAAGCCGCTGGGCCGCCGCATGGAACAGCTTCGCATCGAGGAGAATGGTCCGCTCCGCCTCAATGGCCAATACGCGCCCGCCCGCCGCGGCGATCGATTCCAGCGTATTCAACCCAACCGTCGGCACGTCAAACCGCATGTCCTGCTGCGGCTTCGCCACCTTCACTACGGTAAATCCGCCCTGCCGGCAAAGCTCGCCCGCGCGGCGAATGCACTCGTCGGTCCCTTCGATCGCCTCGACTGCGAGAATCGCTTGGTCCTTCACACACACGGTCTGGCCGATGTCCAGCCGGCCCATTTGCTTGGCCAACTCCCATCCAAACTCGACGTCGAGCAGTTGCCTCGCACTCAGCCCGCGCCCAGCGACCTGTCCTTCCTGCACGAGTAGCTCCGGGGCAAAGTCGGTGGCTGGTTCAAATCGAATCCCTGCGGCTGCGTAGGCGCCCACCAGCGCCGATAGCAGCGAGTCGTCCTTGCGATCGCGCGCGCCGGTAACGAAGTGCCGATAAAACGTCCGCACCGCGCCCCAATCGGGTCGATGCCGCAGCCACCACTTGGGGTGATAGAACATCACTTTGTGAATCTTGCCGGCCATCACCGCCCGCTGGACCCCCGCGCGACGAAACCGCCGAATCGCGCCGCTCACCGTGCCGACGCCGATCCAATCAAACTCATCGCAAACCTCAGCCAGAATCGGATCGGCATGATCGCGCACGCCAAGCCCGACGACGCGATGCCCCCGCCGCCGCATCGCCTCGGCCACGACGATCGGATACCGCCCCCAACCGGCGAGAAGACCGACGGGCTCATTGGTCGAATATTGTGCGGAATCTTCAGCACGCATCGAAAAAATCCGAAATCCGAAGCCTCAAAATTCGAAATGAAGCCGTCTCTTGTTTCGTGCTTCGGTCTTCGAATTTCGAATTTTTACAGTTATGCCGCCTTGTCCGCAGCCCGCTCGCCGCCCGCAGCATCCAGGTCCTGCCGCAGCTCCTCCAACTGCCGCTGCATGATCCGGAACTGCCGCCGCATCTCCGGCAGCTTGGCGACCGCCGCCATCTGGAGCTTCGCTTGCCGCAGAGGCGCCGCGGGAGCGCCCAACACCTCTTCGCCGGCGTGAATGTCGTTCGACACTCCCGCCTTCGAGCACAGTACCGCCCGGTCGCCGATGTGGACGTGATCGCGCACGCCCACCTGCCCGGCCATGACCACGTAATCGCCGGTCGTCGTGCTCCCGGCAATGCCGACCTGCGAGCAGATAAGGTTGTTCCGCCCCAATCGGCAGTTGTGGGCGATCATCACCAGATTGTCGATCTTCGTCCCCTCGCCGATGACTGTCGGCCCGTAGGTGCCGCGGTCGATCGTCGTCGCCGCGCCAATCTCGACGTCGGCGCCGATTTCCACGTTGCCAAGCTGCGCCGACAGCATGTGCTTGCCGTCCACCTGGCGGTAGCCAAACCCGTAGGCGCCGATCACCGCGCCAGCATGAATGATCACCCGATCGCCGACGCGCGTGTTCTCATACAGCACGACGTTGGGGTATAGCGTCACGCCGCTTCCGATGACGCAGTCGTGCATGATCCGCACACCCGCATGGATCGTCGCATGCGGCCCGATAACAGCTCCGTTGCCGACGATCGCTCCCGGATGAATATCCACATTGGCGCCGATCGTCGCCGTGGGACTGACGATCGCCTGCGGGCTGACTCCGATCCGCATCGCTATCCGCTGCGGCCGGAAGTGCCGCACCGCCGTCGCAAACGCCGCATGTACGTCGGCCACCACAATCGACGGCTTGCCGCCGCAATCGACGTTCGGCGCCGCAATCACCGCCGACGCCATGCACGCCACCAGGGCCCGGGCTCGATCCGGATGGTCCGCCAGCGTCACCTGCCTGGCCTGGGCGACGTCGGTCGTCGCCGCTCCGGTAATCTCAATGTCGGCGTCGCCTCGCAGTTCGCCGCCAACCAACAACGCCAGCTCGCCCAAGGTGGTCCGCATGCAGGTAGAATCCTTCTTCTGATAGCGAAATACCGAGGGGCGGATACTAACGACGACGCCGAATCGGCAGCAAGGTCAACTGCAGTAGCCGCGGACTAACAGACCGCCGGAGCGCGCCGTTTGAGCGTCCCTCCCACTTCGCCAGCGAGCTGTTAGCTCGCGGCTGAAAGCAGCGCGACTTTAACGTTTGTACCGATCCTGCCTGCTAGCACGGTTGTTCCTGGCGTGCCGGTTGTAACACAGCCGATCCTACCAGCGGCGCCAACCTTCCCAAGAGACACCAGCCCAGCACACGCCGTGACGGCCCCTCCTCCTCCACGCCGCGCCACGAGCCCCGGCCCCGCCGCGCCCGGCCCCACGCCGCCCGGGACTCGCTGGCGACTCCTCATTTCGCATGCAGCCGTCGCATGGCTGCTATTCACCTGCAACTCCATCGTCGTCGCCCAGTCGACCGACGGCGACCTCGTTCCGTTGCCCGTGCCGTCCGCCGCCGACGAATATCGCCTTGGCCCGTCGGACCTCTACCCCGCCGTCCAGGAACAGGAACCTTCAGGTAATGGCAGCGGCAACAATACTTCCCTCGAAGACCGTCTCAAGGAACTCGAAGCCAAGTACTCCGCCCTCCAAGAAAACTACGACAAGCTCAGCGAAGATCAGGACTCCATCAAAGACGACATGAAGACCCTGGCCACCTCCGGCCACAGCGGCGCCACGATGCAGGTGAATGGCCGCATTCATCTCGACCACTGGGCGTTCCCCGGCGACTCGCCCGGCGTGAACGCCTTCGAAACCGGCGACCCAACCATCACGCCGCAAGACCGGCTCGAGCTCCGCCGCCTGCGGCTCGCCGTTGAAGGCGACATCTGGGTGAACATGGAGTACTGCCTCGACATGGAGTTCTCAGGCGGCATCGATCCCGAGTTCCGCGACGTCTTCATCGGCTTCAAGGATCTTCCGGTGTTCCAACGGCTGCTCATCGGCAACCAAAAACGGCCATACGGCCTCGATCACATCAACAGCAGCCGTTACAACATTTTCCTCGAGCGGCCGTTTGTCGTCGAAGGCTTCAACCAGGACAACCGCCGCCTGGGCATCCAGTCGTGGGGCTTCACCGAGGATCTGGTCTGGAACTGGCGCTACGGCGTCTTCAATCAACGTCTCATCCAAGATGAAGGCGTCTACATCAGCGATCACTACCAGCCAGAGCTCGCCGGCCGGCTCGCCAACACATTTTTCTGGAACTGCGATGGCCGCGACTACGGCCACTGGGCCATCGCCGGCTCGATCGCCGACCCCGACGCCAGCGGCCTCCCCGGCCGCGCGACCAACGAAGCCCGCTTCCGCGCTCGACCCGAAGCCCGCACCGAATCGCGCTGGCTCGACACCGGCATCATCGCCGACGCGAACGACTACGGCCTGCTTGCACTGGAGAATGTCTGGAACTTCGGCCCGCTGCAAATCGTCGGCGAGTATCAGACCGTGGGCCTCGATCGCAATGCTCCGACCGACCTGGAATTTCACGGCGGCTACGTGTACATCGCGTACGTCCTGACCGGCGAACACCTTCCTTGGGACCGCGAGACGGGCCAGATCGGTCGGCTCGAGCCGTTCGCCTATTTCCACCCCTGGGCCACGTGCGTCGAAGGCCAGCGCGCCGGCTGCGGCGCGTGGCAGGTCGCCTATCGCGCTTCGTACGCCGACTTCTCGGACGAAGACGTCCTCGGCGGCGTCGGCACGGCCCACACCGCCTCCCTCATCTGGTACTGGAACCCTTGGGCCAAGATGGTCTTCAACGCCGTGTACGGCGAGATCGAAGACCACGCCCCCGTGGCCGGCCAAACCTTCGGCAACTACACCGCCCTCGGCACGCGGTTCATGGTCGACTTCTAGTAGCGCCATCAGCGTCGCGCCGGCGGTGCTGTCGTCAGCATTTTGTCGCGAAACGCGATTTTTGGCGACATAATTCCCAGCCCTGCTCACAATCGTGCTGTTACTAGAGGTGGTTTCAAAACCGGGGGCTAGCGCCCGCCGGGGCTAATCAAATCAGCCGGAACGCGCTAGCGTCCGGTTAGTTTTGCAGGTTTTGAAACCAGTTCTAGAACCTTTCGTTCGAGCGGCCCAAGCCTTGTCGAGAACAAAATGCCTATGTGAAGGCGCAGCAACGTACGCCGTTGTTTTGAACATCTGTACACTATCCGAGCGCGTGGCCAATTACAAGAGGCAAGATCGGGAACTTGGCAGGCTCGGCGTTGCTGCCAGCCGAGCGATCAGTACGCGGGGCTTGCACGAGACTTAAGACGGACGTCGTCAGCGACAAGGACAACAGCTTCCCCGCGGCAGCTTATAAGACTGCTGCGGCGCCAATGCGCAGGACCACCACAGAGCCTACCCGGTACCGAAATTCAATGCATTCCTGAGCATTGGAGGAAGCGAGTAAAAGAGTCTGCTTAGGTGCGGACTTGCTCCCAATAGCAGAAGAAGAACCGTAACAAGCAGGCCCCACATCATTTTGCTGGGCCTGCTTTTTTGTGCGCCATCCAGACACCCATCGCCTAGCCCCGCCCCGGCTGGCGGGTCAGGCGGGGGAGCGATGGTGCGCAATGACTATGGCCAGCCACACCGCCCCGACGCCGCACAGGACGCTCAGCGTCATGTAGCTCAGGGCTACGCCATACTCTCCCTTCCTCAGTAGCGCGGCGCTCTCCACCCCAAACGCCGAGAACGTGGTGAAGCCGCCCAGCAGCCCGGTGAAAAGGAATAGCCGGGCGTCCATTGAGAACACGCCGTAGCGCTCGATCATGCCGGCCAGCACGCCCGCCACTAAACAGCCCAGCACGTTGACCAGAAACGTCGGCAGGGGGAATCGCCAGTCTGTCGCGTGGTGCAGGAGCAAGCCGGAGACTTTATACCGAGCGATGGCGCCTAGCGCTCCGCCTAGGCCGACTAATAGAATTGGATTCATGGCGGACAAGTATAGCCGCTCGCCCGTCACTACCCCACTCT
>DASVCM010000507.1:0-2460 GCA_036381635.1 Lacipirellula sp. | reverse complement strand
GGCGCCGACGGCGTCGTGCTGGCGGGCTTCAGCTCGTACCGCGGCACGGTCATTGCCGGCGACTATTGGGGCGCCCCGATGCGAAAAATGCCTGTGCCGCCGGGACGGCCGGGCAGTTGGGAGGAATTGCTGCACGATGCTTTGGGCGAAGATTCGCTGTTGATTTTTGGCCAACAGACGGAAGCCGACGCCTGGCTCCAGCCGCGCGGTCATCGTGCGATTGGCGTCGTCTATCGCCCCGAAGTCGAAGCTTACGGCAACTACGTGCCGACGATTCTGCCGCGGCGGTATGACGCTCTCCTCTATCTCGACGAGACGCGCGCCCTACACCCGCTCCGCGTACCGGCCGACGTGGAGCATGAGATTCCCGAAACGTATCCATCGGGCGTGTAGGTCACGCTTTCGCATAGCGTAACGATTGCAGCTCTGGCCTTTCAAGCTTATGCAGATGCTATCGCGATGAATTGCAGCCCCGGCCTTTGGCCGGGGGCGGCTCTCCACTGGGACAGAGTTTGTCTTAGTGGAAACCGACCCCCCGGCGAAGCCGGGGGCTGCAATAACCGCGGCTCACGCCGCGATAGCAATGGAAGCCGGCCCTCCGGCGGAGCCGGGGGCTGCAATGCCGCCAACTTTACCATCTAAAGATTGTGAATCGCCGGCTCGCCGGATTGCCCGGTGACGCTCCGCTGGTTTTCTGCTCCCGCGTTATGCTGCCCTGCCGAGCCCTCGGGCCATTCAGCCGAGCGAGCGCCCTCGGCCCGCTGCGGTAAATCGGCCGCTTGATCAGCGCCGGCTTGCCGAGGTTCGCGCGCGGATTGGCCTTCAAATTGTTGCTGATTTCCACGCTGTCCGCGCTGCTGGATACTGCCGCGGGCCATCGAGTTGCCGCCGACCGCCCGGCTCGCGGCCTGCACGGCCATACCGAAGCCGAGCGTGCCCAGCACCATCGATCCCAGTGAGCGATTGATGGCACAGCCGGTCATCAGCCCGACCGCGGCCAGTCCCATCGCGGCCTTGGTCGTCGGCGACCAGCGGTCCTGGAAAATGTCGAGCGGCTGGTAGTGCCGCTCCACCCCGCCCTGGAGGGCCGAGATGTTGCCCGCTTCCTGGTGCACGTCGAGATTGTTCTCGACTTGCTGGACGCCGCGGACCCAGCGGACATTATCCACCAGGTTTTGCACCTCGTGCGCCAGCACGGGCCCCGACAGCCTGACGCAGCCGTCGTGGGACTCGACCTCAATCGCTCGCGGGTGCGACACCACCCGACCAATGCGCGCCCGAACGCGTTCGGCAAGCACTTCGTCGGTCGGCGGTTCGCGGTGCATGGCCGACTGCACCTCGGCCACAATGCCGTGCATCCGGTTGCTCGCATCGCGGCGCAACACGTCGGCCCCCCGCTCGCACACGGCGCAGGCGTGAATCAATTGGTCGCGAATGAGCGACCTTCGGCGATTCCCGCAATCTGGGTCATAAAAGTACATCATGCCGGCTCCGAAGCCAGCGCCTGTGAGGAATGAAATGGGGTGAGCCATGACCGTCGTCCTCCGTTAGCGGCGATGTGCCGGCCTGCGATTCGACCGGGATGAATCGATGGGAATCAACCGCGCATCAGTGCAAAAACGAGGCCTATGTGAATTCCCACCGGCATGAATAATCCAGACGCGCTTGCCTCGTCGTCCCACCTTCACAGCGTGCCATTGTTCGATACGTCGTAAGCTTGTTGCTGCGCAGCGGACGGCATGTGAATTGCCCCGCATGGTGGACAGCCCTGAAATCTGTGCGCCAATGGCGCTTTTACCTCGACAACTCCCACAAGGAGGCGGAAACGATGGCCACGAACTTTGAAGACCGGGACGATGCCGTAGCTCGCGATCGAAATGAAGATGCGATCACCGGTGAGCCGGGTTCGCACCCGGTAGGCGCCGGGCTCGGCGCCGCGGCGGGCGGTGCTGCGGCGGGCGCTGCGGCTGGCGCCGTGGGCGGACCCGTCGGAGCCGCGATTGGCGCCGTCGTTGGCGGCGTGGCGGGCGGCTACGCCGGCAAGGGCATCGCCGAGCGGATCGACCCGACTGCCGAAGAAGCCTATTGGCGTAACGAATACCCGAAGCGCGACTACTACGAGGAGACGGTCGTCTTTGAGGATGTTCAGCCGGCCTATCGACACGGTTGGGAATCGCGCGGCCGCTACGAAGATCGAACCTGGGAGGACGCAGAAATCGATGTCCGCCGCGATTGGGAAACCTCTCAGGCCAATAAGAGTGTGACTTGGGAGAAGGTCAAACGCCCGGTTCGCGATGCGTGGGATCGCATTGACGAGTCGGTGCGCGGCGACGACGCCGGTCAAAACGCCAGCCCGAATCGCCCCAGGTGAGCGGTCGCTTCGCAGAAAAAGAAAGGCGGCGGCTGGACCAGGTTATTCAGCCGCCGCTTTCGTAGATGTGAATCGCGACTTACGACCGC
>DASVCM010000506.1:0-3591 GCA_036381635.1 Lacipirellula sp. | reverse complement strand
CCCAACGGCGGCGAACCGCGGGTGCTGATCGTCAACGGCTTCGATCGGCTCGACCGCTTCCAGAACTTCCGCTACTTCTACGACTTTACCGGCGATAATCGCGTCGATCGCGTCTGGCAGCGGTACAACAACAGCTTTGATTATGCCGTGCAGATGGCGACGGCCATCCACGCCAACCGCCCGGATCTTGCCCTGAGTACGACCAGCAACGAGGCGGTGATCAGCGGCGCGGTGAATCTCAATGATTACGACGCCGTGATGTGGATTCTCGGGGATGAGTCGACGGCGAACGAGACGTTCAGCGCGAGCGAGCAGGGAAGGGTAACCTCCTATTTGGCCCAGAGCGGCAAGTTGTTTGTCTCGGGTTCGGAGATTGGCTGGGATCTGGACGCGCAAGGCCTTACGTCGGACCGGTCGTTCTACAATAACGCGCTCAAAGCAAGCTATGTCGCCGACGACGCCGGGACGTACAGCGCCTCCGGCGCGCCCGGGTCGATTTTTGCGGGATTGAACGTTTCGTTCTCCAACGGATCGGAGTTCTCGAACCTGGCCGGCCAGACCTACAACGTCGACTTCCCGGACCGGATCAATCCCACCGAAGGCTCTACGGCGGCGATGAACTACCCCAGCGGCCCCGGCGTCGCGGGGATTCAATACACCGGCGGCGACGGCTCGCAGGTCGTGTTGCTCGCGTTCCCGTTCGAGGCGATTACCTCGGCCGCCAGCCGGACCGCGGTCATGGACCGGGTCCTCGAGTACTTCCAACTCATTGCGCCCGACGCCGACTTCGACGGCGACGGCGCCGTGGACGGGCGAGACTTCCTCTCGTGGCAGCGCCATCTCGGCGCCTCGGGCGCTTCGCCGGAGCAGGGGGACGCCGACGGCGACGGCACGGTCGACGGCGCCGATCTGGCCCACTGGCGGGAGCAGTTCGGCGCGCCGGCAGCAATGGCCGCATCCGTCATCGCGTCGTCCGCGAGCGAGAGTCTGTGGGCGGCCAATTCGGCTGGCGAAGGGGGACTCATTTCACTGGCGCAGCATGAGGAGGCGCTGCGGACGCCATCGGCCAGCGGCGAGGGGGATGCCGAGGACGCTGCCATCCTATTGACGCCAGCGTCCGATGAGTTGCCGTTGCGGGCTACAGGCGAGCGAGGGCCGGCTGAATACGGCTGGACCTCCGCGGCGGCTTCCGGAATGCCACGCCAGGAAATTTCAGAGGCCGAGGGCGAGGCCGCGATCAGCGACACGGCGCTCGACCAATTGAGCGACTGGTCCTGGCGCGAGACGCTCTAGCCGCGTGGTCCGCTCACGTCTCACGCCGTCTCGTCTCGCGGAGCGAGAGAAGTGCGCTGCGCAAATACGTGCAAAAATTGCGCAGCATATGTTTCGTTGTCGCTGAAAACGCGGCTATTATGAGCGGTTAGGCAGGCCGATTGTGGCTTTTTCCGGCGGCGGGATTGATTGCATGACCGCGCGCTGGGGGGTGGCCCGAGGTCCGCTCACTTATCGACATGCCGTGTTTACGCGAGCGTTCGAGCGCCGCCAGGTAATCGTCTCATCTCTGAACTTTGATTGGCCACGGGGCCTTCCGAGCGAAGCCCGAACGACAGCGACTGCCGACGTGCAGAACCCTCCACCTTAGAATGATTCAAGGACATCGTATGACGCGACGAGCACTGACTTTGGCGTGGGTCGGATTAGGATTGGCCGGGCTGGCTTGTTCGACGGCCCGCGGCCAGGTGTTGTACTCGCAGAACTTTGACGCGCCCGGGCAATCCGCGCTCTGGAACGTCAACGCCCCGCCGGCGCCGAACAACACCGACGTTCATACCGACTTCCACTTCGATTACAGCACGTTTGGCATCCCGGCGGCGCCGAACTCCGGCGGTACGACTCACGGGATGAAGCTGGCGGCCAATCTTACCGACGGCATCGCTGGCGGGGTCAGCGTCTCGCCGACGGACAAGAGCTTCACGGGCGATTATGCGTTGCGGTTCGACCTGTGGTCGAACTTCTTGGGCGCCGAGAGCGCCACCAATCCCGCCGAGGCGGGTATTTGGGAAGGCGGGCCGGGCTCAACGCACTTTTCAAGCTACGGCATTCTCAGCAGCGGCACGGGGGCGAATTTCCATTCAGGCACCCGCGCCGGCGTGGCCGAGGCCTTGTATTTCAGCAACACCGGCGACGGTCAGCAAACGTTCGATTATCACGTTCGCGGACCCGGCAACCCGACCACCGATCATGGGCCCAGCGGGTTCCGCGCCACGACCGAGATGGGCAGCGCCACGGCGTTTAACAACTGGGATGCGGTGCTGGATGCGGGCGTGACCTATCACGACACCTATCCCGTCGGCCATGCCGATGAAGGCGAAACCAATCGCGGCGTCGGATACGACGCGGATGACGCCGGGGCCACGGCGGACGGCTTTCTCTATATCGACGCCTTCCCGTCGGTGACGGCGCCGGCGGGGCAAACGGCGCTCTATCCGTTCACCCAATACGGCCAGACGATGCCGGGCGCCATGGGCATGGCCTGGCGCGAGGTTGAAATCAAAAAGGTCGGCGACATTGTGACCTGGTCGGTCCTCAACGGCGGCGCGAACTTTGATCAAACGTTCACGTTTGCCACGGTCGACCTGTCGCTGTTGAAGGTTCCGGCCAACTCCGGCAACAATATCATGTTCGGGCATTCCGACCTGTTCTCCGGCACCAGCGCCGATCCCGACTATGCGGAGCTGATGTTCACGGTGATCGACAATGTCCGCGTCGAGGCGATTGAGTCGGTTCCGGAGGACGACGCCGACTTCGATGGCGACGGCGATGTGGATGGCGCCGACATGCTCACCTGGCAGCGGAACTTGGGGACCAATGGCGGGCAGCCGCAGGGGAACGCCGACGGACAGGGCGCCGTCGATGCGGCGGATTTGGCCGTCTGGGAAGGGCAATTCAGCGCCGGCGGCGGCGCGATTGCCGTGATTCCTGAGCCCGCAACGGCTTGTCTGGCGGGCCTGGCCGCGGTCGCGATCCTGGCCTGCCGCCGCTCATTTGCTTGCTAGGGGCGGCGGATATGGTTAGTGTCAATAAGGCGGAGGCGGATGCCTTTCGCCCGCATCCACGCGCATACGCCGGGCCAGGCGGCCGGCGATCGACGGGGAGGAAAATGGAGTTTGGCTATTGTTGTCCACCGCAGGGCGGCACACCACGAGGGGAGTGACATGAGAATGACTGATCGACTTTTCGTACTGGCATTAAGTTCGCTCATCGCGTTGGCGGCGTCTCCGGCGGCGGCTCAAGTTCTGTACATGCAGGACTTCCAAACCGATGACACGGCGAACTGGACGGTCAACGACGGTCCGACCGACGAACACGCGGACTTCTTTTTCGATTATTCCTCGGTGGGCGTCCCCTTGGCGCCCAACTCAGCCAGCGGTTCCACCCGCGGCATGCGGCTGGCGACAAATATTACCGACGGCATCTTCGGCGGCTTTAGCGTTTCGCCGAATGGCCAAAGCTTCACCGGCGACTATGTGTTGAAGTTCGATCTTTGGCACAACTTTCTCGGGGCGGACTCCTCGGCGGCAATACCCGGCG
>DASVCM010000505.1:0-11473 GCA_036381635.1 Lacipirellula sp. | reverse complement strand
GGCCTCCGTCGTCAGGCAGCAATTTGAAAAGCCTGGCGCCCGTCGACACATTGTAAAGATATGCCGACCCCGAAGCATTGCCCTGAGCATCATCGGCATTAGCACCGATAAGCGCTAAATTGCCTGCGATATCCACCGCGGCTCCAAAGAAGGCTTGCGTCGAAAGATCGACAGGCGCTAGCTTCCGCACTTGCTGTCCTGTCGTCGTGTTAAACACGTACGCCGAACCACGATTGTCGTCCAGATAGGCGCCGAAGATAGCCAAGTTGCCGTCGATCGCAGCCGTAATTCCAAGATTGTCGCCGGGCGCGGCGTCCGTTGCCGTCAGCTTTCGCAATTGCGTTCCCGTCGTCGCGTCGAACACATACGCCGCGCCGGCATTATTGCCGCGAGCATCATTCTGATAGGCGCCGACTACCGCCGTCGTTCCGCTGATCGCCGCCGAGATTCCAAACCAATCCCCGGCCGCCGCATCATTGGCGGTCAACTTGTGTAACTGGGACCCGGTTTCAGCGTTGAACAGGTAGGCCGACCCCGAATTCTCGCCGGCATCATCGTTGAATCGCGACCCAACGATGGCCCGCCCTTGGCTGATGTCGACGTCCACGCCAAACTCGTCTCCGGCTGCGCCATCCGAGGGCAATAGCTTGATCACCGAGGGCGCTGGCCCCGCGTTAACAAGGGAGGCGAGCATTGCAAGTGCAACGGCGACTGCTCGCACGAGATTCGAACAAATCATTAGCGGCCTCGGCTAATTGAGAGAAGCGATAAGCTCTGAAGAATGGAGTCCGCGACGATGTTCCGCCACTCGACTTCAAAATGGCTATTCTGACTAGGAATGCCGCAATCCGCCAACAATTTGTTCGCGATAGCGCAACTACTTAGAATACCGCAGCGCAGCAAATTTCTTCCCGGCGTCGAAGACCGCCTTTTCGATTGGCAGCCGTTCGGTCGAGGAACCCGTCCAGATGCCCTCGCACGCCGCGTGGTCGAGCATGTACTGGGCGTCCTCGGGCGTCTCCATCGCCGCGCCGTGGGCGATGCGGATCAGCTCCGGCATGATCTTCTTGCACCGCTCGTGCACGACTTTCGTTCGTTCGGCGGTCCCCTGAATGGTCTCGCCCGAGTCGTATCCCTTGCGGCCGCCCTTGGTCGTGCCGGCGTGGTAGCAGAAGATGTCGGGCCGGGCCTCCTCGATCATCTGTAGGCTGTCCTCCTCGGTGAAGGCCACGCCGATCGTGACCATTCCCAGCTCCTGCTTGGCAAGCTTGAGCATCTCAATCTCGTTCTCGATCGTGATGCCGCACTTTCGTAGGACCTTGAAAATCTCGCTATCGCGGTCGATGTAGCTGACCGAGGGGCCGATGTTCGAGACGCTCATCACGCCGATTGATTTGATCTGCTCCAAAAAGCCCCACATGTCGCGCAGCGGATCGTTCGCGTTGATGCACATGCAGACGAAGGCGTCCCCCTTCATCGCCGGCAGCACATCTTCCTGCGTGTTCCGGAAGACCTGCTCGTTGGCGTTGACGATCGGCCACAGCATGGCCATGGTCCCCATGCCGTTGGCCCGCAGCCGAGCGCCGTGGAATGTGTTCACGCAGTCGGCGCCCGCCTCTTCGAGCATTTTCGCGACCAGCCCGCTGGCGGCGCTGGAAATGAGGATCGGCGTGCGGCTCTCAACCTTCTTTTGGAGCCTGGCAAGAATCTTCTCACGACTTGTGCGCGGCACAAACACAGCGGCATTCTCCCCCTCCCTTGAAGGGAGGGGCTAGGGGAGGGATTTTTCTATCACAGTACACAGTCCTGCGTGCAAGGAGCCGCAGGACCCCGGCCATGATAACAAATCCTCCCGGCGCCGCGAGTGGACGCCGAGGCTCGTGTTAGCCGCGACCCGATAGGGGAGCGCGCCGCTACCGCGTCGCGGCTAACCCGCGTTTACGCCAGTGTAGTCATCTCGCTCCGCGAGATGATCCCTCTCGCTTCAGCGAGAGGGCTACACTTAGAAAACGCGCTCGGCGCCGACGAATACGCCATGCAGCAGCAGGCTGCCGTTGGTGCCGAGCAATTGCACGTCATTCACGCCGCGGAGGTCGTGGTAGATCTGGTTCGTCGGCAGCGCGACGCCGCTGGCGCCCAGCACGCGATACTGGCCGATCGCCTTCCACCGCGGGGTGATCTGGTACGTCAGCCCGGCCCGCACCTCGGCGAGGAACGCCACGTCCTGCTTCTCGGCGGTGATGTCCCACACCTGACCGTTGTTCGGGCCGTTGTTCACAGTGGCCGCGCCGGCGGCGCCGCCGATCCGCGAGTGGGCCGACGCATCGTTGCCGAACACGCCTGCTTTGGCGCCGGCGGTTAGCCCCAGCCGGCCCCACGCCCGCCGCTCGACCATGCCGCCGATCTGCAGGCCGTATAGGTTATTCTCGGTATCGATGGTGTAGTACAGCTCGTCCGCCTCGCCGGTCAGCATCGCGTCGTTGGCGTCCATGCCGAACTCCAGCCCTTCCTCAAACCGGAAGAAGCGGAAGCCGGCCAGCGTGCGGATCGTCCACGGCGAGCACGGGCCGCAACCGGTCGGCACGCCCCACAGGCGGTTGAATTCCGCGTTGTGAATCTCAGATGTCCGCCGCAGCCTGTGGATCATGGCCGCATTCGTATAGTTGCTCGCCGCGCCGCCGTTGTAATCCAACTGGCTGAAGTCGAGAATCGGATCCAAGTTGCCCGTCACATCGGTGTTGTAAACAGTAGCGCTCGAATCGCTCGGGAAGAGTCCCCAGTAAACGCCCTCCCAGCCTGTCATGCAGCAGCAGTCGAACCGCGAGATTCCAACCTCGAAGCCCGGCAGAAAATCAGCGTCCATCTCGTGCCAATCAAGGTATTGGTTTGCCTCGAGGGCGTCGTCAAACGAGAACGTATGATGGTTCTCGTTATCCTGAAAGAACAACAGCGCTCCGGCGTACACGGACCAGCAGGGCGCCGAGCACATCGCCGGGGCGCAGCCGTCGATGCAGCCCGACATCGGCGCCGGCGTCGTGTAGCAATGCGGCGCGACCGGCCCGACATACGAAGGCATCCCGGAGTAGCACGGCGGCGCCGTCGGCTGCCCGCCGGGATGCGCATAGCCGGCGTGCTGCGGCGCCGGATGTTGATGCGCCTGATGCTGATGCTCCGCGCCGCCATAGGCCCCGTTCGGAGCGTACGCGCCGCCGTTGGCCTGGGCCGGCGGATACGCTTCCGGCTGCCCCGGCGGCACATGCTCGGCCTGCGGATGGCTGGCGACCATCATCGGCGCCGTCGCAGGGTACTGGTACGGGGAATATCCCGCCGCGGGCGCCTGCCCGTAGAGCGTGTACTGCCCGTAAGCCGCGGCCGTCGAAAGAGTGGCCGCGCCGCCCAGCGCCAAGCCCAGAGCAGCCGAATACAAGCGCCTCATCCGAATTCCTCCCTGAAACCGCTCGCCGGGCTTCGATGCCCGCGCGTCGTCGCACATTCACTCTTATCGACCGGCAGGTCCCGCGGGACGTTCCCGCGCCGGCCAAAACCTGCCGCCACATCCACACGCGGCTCACTACAACCTGCGAAGCCGCTACGGTTTAGCGATAGCGGCTGCGGCCCCTTACATGTTCCGTAGCCGGCGCCGTCGGCATATATTGGCAAGTTCTAACCAAGACCTGCCACAACGAGTTGCTGCACACCGATGAGAAACCTTTCGACAGCCCTGCTCGCCCTGTTCGTCGCGTCCTTCGCGCCTTTGTGGTCAGCGTCGTCTCGAGCCGCGGCCGGCGACCGTCCCAATTTCGTCTTCATCATTGCCGACGACGTGTCGCACGATGACATCGGCGCCTTTGGCAACCCGGTGATCAAGACGCCGAACCTCGATCAGCTCGCCGCCGAGGGCCTGGCGTTCGACCGCGCCTATCTCACCACCAGCAGTTGCAGCCCGACGCGATGCAGCATCATCACCGGCCGCTACCCGCATAACACGGGCTCGCCCGAGCTCCACATGCCGCTCCCCAAGGGTCAGTACATGTTCCCGCAGGCGCTGCGCGAGGCGGGCTATCACACGGTGCTCGCCGGCAAGAACCATATGGGCAACGCCATTCGCGAGGCCTTCGACGAGGTGACCAATCCCGCGGGACCCGGCGGCGAGCGCAACTGGGTGAAGCACCTCAAACAACGACCCAAGGACAAGCCGTTCTTCATGTGGTTCGCCTCTACCGACGCCCATCGCGATTGGGAGATGACGGAGGAAGATCCCCAGTACGATCCGGCTGACGTCATCGTCCCGCCGTATCTGATCGATGGCCCGATTACGCGCCAGGACCTTGCCAACCACTACCATGAAATCTCCCGCCTCGACCGCTTCGTCGGCAACGTGCGGAAGGAGCTCGAGCGGCAAGGCGTCGCTGAGAACACCTACGTCATCTTCTCCGTGGACAACGGCCGACCGTTCCCGCGCTGCAAGACGCGGCTCTACGACAGCGGCACGAAGAACCCGTTCATCGTCTGGCGGCCCGGCACAATTGAGCCGGCCCGCACCGAGTCGCTGGTGAGCGCCATCGACATCGCCCCCACCGTGCTGGAACTCGCCGGCGTCGACGTCGACGAGCGCGTGCAGGGCATCAGTTTCGCGCCGATCTTGAAAGATCCGCAGGCAGTCGTTCGCGATTACGCCTTCGCCGAGCACAACTGGCATGTCGCCGCCGCGCACGAGCGCTCCGTCCGTCACGGCGATTGGCTCTACATCCGCAACAACCTGCCGAACGTCCTGAACATGGCCGCGGAATCAGGCCCTGTCTTCCCCGCGGGAAAGGAACTGTGGGACGCCCACGAAGCGGGCGAGACCAATGCCGCACAGAACAATCCATTCCTCCACCCCGCGCCGCGCGAGGAGTTGTACGACGCCAAGGCCGATCCCGAGCAACTCAAGAATCTTCTCGCCGACCCATCTCACGCCGAAACGCTCGTCCAGCTACGCAGCGTCCTCGATCGCTGGAGCGAAGAAACCGGCGACAGCGTTCCCGCCCATCCCACGCCGAGCGTCAAACTGTTCGGCGCCCGCCAGCACCTGCAGCCGGAATTCAAGCGCGGCCCGATGCCCGGCGAAGACCGCGGCGCCGCCGAAATCAACGCCCCGGGCCCCGTCCGCGAGTGAGGACCACGCCATCGGACGCGCTCGTGATAACCTGTTGATGTATTGGCCGGCAATTCTGGCGCTGCTGCTATTTGCACCCGTGGTCTGGCGATACATCTCGCTCGCGGAATGGCAGCGCTATATCGTTACTCTGGCGGTCGCCGGCTTCGGATTCGTCAGCACGGCCGCGGCTGAGGAAACTGCTGCCTGGACGGGCCGCTACGGATGGACCTACGAGAGCTTCTGGACCTACCCGCCCAACTGGATCCGCTCGTTCGGCATCGGGCTGCTCCTATGGGCGAACTTATTCGGATTCACACGCTAAGCGAGTAAGTTTTTTCCTACAGCCTACAGCCTTTCGCCTAGAGTCTAATGGACTACGCCGTAATCTTCGACGTCGATGGAGTTCTCACCGACTCCTACGCACCTCATTTTCAATCCTGGCAGCGAATGTTCGGCGAGATCGGCGTCGAGTTCAGCGACGAGCAGTTCCGCGCAACGTTCGGCCGCACCAATCGCGATATCTTCGCCGATCTCTATCCCGGCCAGATGGACGAGGAACAATCGCGCCGGCTCGGCGACCGCAAGGAGGAACTTTACCGCGCAATCATTCGCGAGAACTTCACGCCGCTCCCCGGCGCGGTCGAGCTGATCGACGCCCTTCACCACGCCGGATTCAAGCTCGCCGTCGGTTCCTCGGGCCCGCCGCCGAATGTCGCCCTTACGCTGGAAAAGCTCGGCCGCGCCAGCCGCTTCTCCGCGCAGGTCACCGGCGCCGACGTGACCATCGGCAAACCCAATCCGCAGGTCTTCCTCATCGCCGCCGACCGACTCAGCGTCCCGCCGGAGCGGTGCGCCGTGATCGAAGACGCCCCGCCGGGCATCGAAGCCGCCAACCGCGCCGGCATGACCAGCATCGCCGTCCTGGGCACCACCACGCGTGAGAATCTGGCTCATGCCAAACTGGTCGTTGAGACGCTTAAGGAGCTAACGCCGCAGCGAATTGCCTCGCTGATCGAGGCTAAAGATCATCCGCGGTGATTGGCGCCTGGGATAGATGCCGGACGCGAAATACGACGACATCGGTCTCGCGAATGGCGAACAAAACGCGATGAGTGGGACGGTGACCGAGGCCGAAGTTAAATTGCCGGACCGCGAAAGGCCAGACATCCTCTTCGTCGGCCAATGGATGCGCGTGGGGCGAGTGCTCAAGACTCAGTATTCTTTCGAGGATTCTGCGATACCACCGCGCAGCCTGCGCAGCCGAGCGATTGGCCGCCCACCAATCGTGCTGCTCCTTGAGATCCTGCTCTGCACGTGCCGCAACGAGGACCGTGTACATCAGACATCGAAGGGAATGCCGTTGGCAATGCGAAACTCGCGATCGAACTCTCGCAATGGCCGTACTCGACCGGCGTTCATATCGTCGATGCCTTCTTGAATCGCCGCGATCTCTTGCTCTCGTGCGTCAAGGCTCGCCAACGCTTGCCGTAACACCGCCTCCATGTCGGGATACCGTCCCGTTGAGAGATGCGCGGCAAACCCGTGCTCCAAATCCGCTGGCAGCTGATAGGACATGCTTGACCTCCTACCGCAATCATAAGCCATCGACGCAACCTGGTCCAATGAGCTTACGTCTGCACCGGCGTCTGCCCCAGTACGATATCAAACTTCGCAAACAACTCGCCAAGCTCAGATTCCTTAACCGGCTTGAAGTCCACCAGCACCGCCTCGCGTTGCTCCGGATCAATGCGGCGAAACACGCCGTCGCGTTCGTTGTGCGGGAAGTCCTTCACGTAGCACTGCGTCGTCAGCACTCGCTTGCCGCCGCGGTCGATGGCGAAATGAATGTGCGGCGCCGCCCGGCCGGGATACAGCACCGGCTTCACCGTGCGGAAGTAATACCGCCCGCGGGCGTCGGTGAGAAATCGCCCGAAGCCCTGAAAGTTAGCGTCGCGCCGTTCGCCCGCGCTCCGCGAATGGAGATACATGCCGCCGCCATCGACCTGCCAGATCTCGACGACCGCATTGCGAATCGGCTTGCCGTCCGCATCCAGCACGCGCCCGCTCAGATGCGTAATCTCTCCGACCGCCGGCGTGATCGAGTCGTTGACGATGAGCAAATCGTTGTCCGTATCCAGCGGCAGCCGATCCGGATAGAACGGCCCCTCGGTCTGCTCCGGCGTGAGCGTGAGCGCTTCGGCGAACGCGCCCGGCGCGGCCATGGCCGCCGCCCCAAACGCCACACTCCGCACAAATTCCCGCCGCGATCGAGCGTTCATAACTAGCTCTCCCAAGTAGCCGCGAGCTGGGCCAGTGTAGTCATCTCGCTCCAAGAGACGCCTACACTGCGTAAAAAGTAGACCTGTCGCCGCCGCCACATTATAACAAAATTCCAACCCTAACCACCGGCGCTGCTTCCATAACAACGGCACAAGCCAGTATGCGTCCGCTTTCGCTCATCGCAATCTTGCTCGTCCCCGTCGGCTGCACGGCCGAAGTCCCAACCGCCGCGCCGATCATGACCCAGTCGGCGCACAACCATTACCACGTCCACGCCGCCGACGCCTCGCACGGCCACGACCACGACGGCGCCAGGCTCGGCCACAACCATTCCCATAGTCACGACTGAGCCCTGTCACCCCGAGGTCCGCCGAGGGGTCCGGTTTGTGTACCTAAATCGCCTCCTCCTGAGATTCTTATGCACCGCCGCGGCTTCACCCTCGTCGAGCTACTGGTCGTCATCGCCATCATCGGCATGCTCGTCGCATTGCTCCTGCCCGCCGTGCAGGCCGCTCGCGAGGCCGCCCGCAAATCCTCCTGCAAGAACAATCTCAAGCAGATCGGCGTCGCGATGCACAACTACGAATCGGCGTACCGCCGCCTCCCGCCCGGCTACGAGTACAAGCCGGGCCCGCAAGGCAATGCGGCCGGCTTCTCCTGGACGACGATGTTGCTGCCGTTCATGGAACATGCGGCGCTCCACAAGCGGTTCGATTTCACCAAGCCGATTTACGACCCCGTGAACCAGATCGCCCGCGAGGAGCACATTGAGATCCTGCTCTGCCCGACCGACGACCTCTCGCCGACCGGCTTTGTCGAAATGGGCGACGAGCGGTACGCCATGGCCTGCTATGTGGCCAACTTCGGCACGCCCGATCTCGATGAGGACCAGGAGCAAGCCCTCGGCGACGACGGCCCCTGGGGGCCCTTCTACCGCAACAGCAAGACCGAGCTACGGCACATTACCGACGGTCTCTCGAACACGCTCATGGTCGGCGAGCGGCAGAACGGCCCGTTCCGCGTCGCCGGCGTCCATGGGCCGCACGTCGAGTACGAAACCACCTGGTGCGGCGCGGTCCGCGACATCGACGACAGCAGCGACGATCACGGCCACATGGTCCTCTTCCAAACGGGCCACACGCCCAATCACCAGGAAAGCGACGACCGCGACGTCTCCGCCAGCCACGCCGGGGAGGCGCTGTTCCTGCTGTGCGACGGTTCGGTCCGCCCGATCGCCGAATCGATCGACGAAGCGACGTACTTCGCGCTCGGCACGATGCGCAGCGGCGAAACGATCGCCAACTTTTAAGTCAATGTAGCCAGAAGCCGCGGGCTAACAGCCCGCCGGTGAAGTGCGAACGGCGGGCCACTTCAAACGCGCTTCACCGGCGAGCTGTTAGCTCGCGGCTACTCTCCGCTCACCGCCACCGCTTGCGGCTTAGCGCGTATAGAACCAGCCCCACCGCCACCGGCGCGGCACCCAGCACGGCGAGCTCGCGCGCATACGCCAGGCTGCTGTAAAGCATGAACCCGCACGTCGCGCAAAACACCAGCGGCGGCAGCGGATACGACGGCACGCTAAACGGCCGCTCGCGCTCCGGGTGCTTCCACCGCAGTACCATCAGCCCGACCCCTACGGCAAGAAAAAGCAACCAGAACACCGGCGCCGTCGCCGCCAGCAGCGTCTCGAACCCGCCGTAGTAATCGTCCCACGGCACAGTCTTGAGGCCCATGGCATTGAAGGCGGCGTCAATCGCCCCGCGGCCGCGGTCCGTGCCGACGCCAAAGATCATCGCCAGCGTCACCGCCGCCTGCGCGACGATCGCCGCCCACGGGGCCTTCGCCGCCGGATCGCGCCGGCTGAGCCAGTGAAACAGCCGATGATCGGCGCCGAACGCCGCAAACACGCGCGACCCCGTGAAGATCATGCCGTTGATCGCGCCCAGCGCCGAGACCATCACCAGCGCACTGGCCGCCTGCGATGCTCGCGGTCCAACCGCTGCCGCGAGAGCATCGGCCGCCGGTATCGGCGAGTTCGCAGCACCGGTAAATCCCAGGGCTCCGACATACGCTGCATTCACGGCCAGATAAATTACTGTCACGCCCGCCACGCCGCCGATCAGCGCCAGCGGCAAATTCCGCCGCCGGTTCCGAACCTCCGCCGCCACAAACGCGGCATCGTTCCACCCGCCGTACGCATACAACACAAACACCATTGCCAACCCAAAAGCCGCTTGCGGCTTAGCTCCCCCTCCCTCGAAGGGAGGGGCTAGGGGAGGGATTTCACCAGTGTTCGCTTGCGTTTCCAGCGCGGCAACTAACCCGGCAAGTACCACCGCCGAAAGCCCCAGCACCTTCGCCACCGTCAGCACATTCTGCGTCCACTTTCCCGCCGCGAGCCCCGCCATGTTCACCGCCGCGACGCCAACGACTGCCGCCGCCGCTAGCCTGACGGTGGCGTTCTCCTTCAAGCCAAACAGTCCTACGCCATAGTCGCCAAACGCATACGCCATCGTCCCGACGCTCGCCGTCCAGACGGCCACGAGCTGCGCCCAGCCGAAGACAAACCCCGCCCACGGCCCATAGGCTTGCGTGAGATACTCGTAATCGCCGCCGTTCCGCGCGTACGTTGTGGCCAGCTCCGCGTAACAAAGCGCGCCGACCAGCGACAACAGGCCGCCCAGCGCCCACGCCCCCAGCGCCTGCCACGTTCCGCCGACGTTCTGAAACACCAGCGGCGAAGTTCGAAAGATCGCCGTTCCCACGACGATTCCGACCACCAGGCTCACCGCGTCCCACAATCCAAGCCGCGGCTCGCGCTGGGCAGCAATTTCGGCAGTCCGCTCGTCAGTCATAAGCCGCCTGCAAGACACTTATAAGGGCGGCCGTCCGCCACTCAGAAACACGAAAATAATTGTAGAAAGTGGCCACGCGATATCGTATGACAGAACCATCCGCAAAATCGTTCACGCAAGCCCAACGGCACGCGCCCCGCGTTACAGGCAAGAGGCTTCCTTACCCGAAACGCTCGTACTCCGAGGCTCAAAGTCAATGCGACGAAATGCGACCCGATTTTGCCGGTGCAAGATTGGAAAGAACTCGACAAACGTCGCCTCAAACCACACAAAGAGTTCCGGGATTATGTCGTCAAAAATGGCGCTTTACGACAAAATTCGTCTCCCAAGCAGTGACTTATGGCTCTAGCCTCCACAAACGCGTCCGATATCTCCGCGCCAGCGCAGCGGCTCCTGTCGCTCGACGCGTTCCGCGGCGCCACCATCCTGGCGATGATCCTGGTGAACAACCCGGGCGATTGGAGCAACCTGTATTGGCCGCTGGGGCACGCCGCCTGGCACGGCTGGACGCCGACCGACCTGATCTTTCCGTTCTTCCTGTTCATCGTCGGCACGTCGCTGGCTTACTCGCTCCGCAAGTATCGCGAGCTCGGCGGCGCCACGCCGGAGCTGTACGCCCGCATCATCCGCCGCACGTGCACGCTCTTTCTGCTGGGCGTCGGCATGGCCCTGTTCGGCCACGCCTGCGACCGCTGCTTCGGCGACGAGGAAACCCTGGCCCTTGGTCGCCTCCGCTACCTGGGCGTGCTGCAACGCATCGCGCTGGTTTACTTCTTCGCATCCTTGATCGCGCTGAAGATTCGCGTCGCCGGGCAGGTCGTGCTTGCCGCCACAATTCTGCTCGGTTACTTGGCCCTCCTTGCATGGTTTCCTTCGTCCGGCGACTATCCGAGCAACCTCTCGCCGGCGGGCAACGTCGTTCGCCAGGTCGACCTCCAGGTGATCGGCGCCGACCACATGTATACGCAGGCCGAGCGCGAGAAAACTGAGCCTGAAGGGCTGCTCAGCACGCTGCCGGCGATCGTCACCGCTCTATTGGGCTATTGGACCGGTCTGGTCATCCAACGTCGCGGCGCCAACTGGCACGCCATCATCATTCTGTTCGCTTGCGGCTTAGCGCTTGCCGCCGTCGGACTCCTCTGGAACCAGATCTATCCGATCAATAAGAAACTCTGGACCAGCAGCTTCGTCCTGCTCA
>DASVCM010000504.1:0-2282 GCA_036381635.1 Lacipirellula sp. | reverse complement strand
TCTCGGCGTGTGCGGCGTCGATCTCGTCGATTTTGGGATGACCGTCTCGCCGCAACAGGCGCCCGACGCTATGGAGACGGTGAAAATCGGCTTCGAGGCCGGCGTGCCGACCACGCTCGACGACCGCCGGCTCTCGGCGCTGGCGATGGTCAAAGCGCTCAACCAAATCGGCGGGCGGAACGGAATCGGCCGGATCGACATGGTCGAGAACCGCTTCGTGGGCATGAAGAGCCGCGGTGTCTATGAAGCGCCGGGCATGACGATCTTGTACGACGCGCACCTGTATGTTGAGCAATTGACGATGGATCGCGACCTCACGCACCTGCGCGATCGGCTCGCCCCGGAGGTGGCCGAAATGGTCTATTATGGCTTCTGGTACACGGCCAAGATGGACGCGCTTGCGGCCTTTATCCGCGAGGCACAAAAAAACGTCACCGGTGAAGTGACGTTGAATCTTTACAAAGGGAACATTGCCGTCGCCTCGCGCACCAGTCCGACAAACCTCTACGACGCCGGCATCGCCAGCATGGAAGGGGGTGGCAGCTACGACCAGACGGACGCGGAAGGCTTCTTGCGCATTCAAGGACTGCCGATTCGCGTGCAGGCGAAGGTCAGGCCGAGGAAGTTTTGAGAGGGGGTTAGGGAGTAGGGAGTGGGGAGTAGGGGGAAGAGAGAATGACTCTGACCGAATCGATTGTCCTGCTCCCCTGCCACAGCCTCGAGGATTTTCCCACCTACCACGTGGGCGACGACGCTGAGGGTCTGCTGGCCGCCTGGTCGGCTCTGTGGCATCCGGCATTGTTATCGGCGTCGCTCAAGATGCCGGCGTGGCGACGCGCCGACGACCCGCCCACGCCGCAGAGCGGCATGCTGATCGTGGTGCCCACGGTGGTCCGTCACGAGTTGCCGAGTGACTACACCGACCGAGCCCTTGCCTCCGGCGCGGTGTTGATTGAAGGTCTGCACCGCCGCCGCGACATCGTCGAACGAGCGCTCGCTGGGATCGAACCTTCGACGTCCGAGCAAGCAGCGGGCGCTGCTCCAGGCGGACTACAGGTTGAGTCGGCGCCGCAATGGGATGACGTGGATCTCGCCGCCGATTTTCTGGCCGTCGGAGTAGCGCATCTGTTGACCGAATTGCTCACGCGCCGCATGCGCTATATGAGCAACCTGGACGAGACAGCGTTCAACGACGCGGTCCTCGCGGCCGCGACGGCGGCCAAAAACGGCGACGCCGACCATGCCCGCGATCACCTGCGCCGCGCCTGCGAAGTCCTTTATGAGGCGAGGGCTCATTTTTACCCGGTTGATTCCTATCTCATCGATCTGACGCTGGTGGCCACGACCACGATCGGCGCGTCGCTACGCCGTGAACTGGCGTCCGATCTGCCGACCAACCTGCTGGTCGCTGGACAAGTGATCGAAGAGATGGCAACCCGCGAGCCCGAATCGCTGGCGATGGTACAGAAGCGCTTGGCCGAACAGACCGTCGCACTTATCGGCGGCGAGTACTGCGAAGCGGAATTGCCACTGCTGCCGCTGGAAACGATCCGCCAAGAGTTTGCTCGCGGACGGCAGGCCTATCAAAAGTATCTGGGCGTTGTGCCGGACATCTTCGGCCGACGCCGCGCTGGGCTAACGCCGGCGCTGCCACAAATCCTGCGCGGATTTGAGTATCGGGGAGCGCTGCATTTCACGCTGGATGACGGGCGTTTTCCGCAGCCGGATCGCAGCAAGGCGCTGTGGGAAGGGTTGAGTGCGACGGCGATCGACGCCATTGGCCGCCCGCCACTGGACGCCGGCGAGCCCGCCAGCATTCTCACCCTGACCGAAAAGCTGGGCGAGTCGATGGACTACGATTTTGTGTCGATGATTTCGTTTGCCCATTGGCCGGCCTTGGCCAGCGAGTACTACGGCGACCTGCGCCGCATCAGCAAATATGCCGCGGTGCTGGGGCGATGGATATCACTCGAAGAGTTCTTCACCAGCACCGACTCGGCCGGCGCCTTTTCGAAGTTCTCGGCCGACCAGTATCGAGCGCCGTTCCTCAAGCAAGCGGTCGCCAATGGCGATCCCGACCCACTGTCAAGGCACGTGCGCCGCCGCGCCGACGAGTATCGGCGATATGCTTGCTCGGCGATCGACTGCTGGAGTGCGCTGTTGGCGGGGGTCGATCGTGGCTCGCCGGTCGATGCGCTAGCGAACGTATCGTCGGCTGAGATGAGCGACGATTTGACGCGCCAAGTCGAGACCGCGAAACAAGCGCTCGCCGCGACGCTTTG
>DASVCM010000503.1:0-7824 GCA_036381635.1 Lacipirellula sp. | reverse complement strand
TGGCCCTGCTGCGCGGCGGCCGCGGCGATACGCTTCTGTGGGAAGCCCATCAGGACACCGTCAGCGGCGCCGGAATGACAGTGCAGCCGTTTGCGGCCAAGGTGCGTGAGGACCGCGTCTACGGGCGCGGCGCTTGCGATGTAAAAGGTCCCCTCGCGGCCATGCTAGTGGCCCTGGCTTCGGCGGCGCCGGAGCCTGCCCGGAACCGGCCCAATGTCTTGATGGCTTGCACGGTGAATGAAGAGTGCGGATTTTCGGGGGCGCGGGCGCTAGCGGATATTTGGCGACGGGAGCCTGCCGACCAATCACCGATAAGTCTTATTCCGACGGGCGGTCTGACGCTCGACGAGCTTCGATCGCTGCGTCCGACCGCTGCAATAATCGCAGAGCCTACGGAGTTGAACGTCGTCGTGGCGCACCGCGGAGTGGTTCGGTGGCAATGCGTCGTTCACGGGCGGGCGGCCCATTCATCGCGGCCGGAAGACGGCGCCAATGCAATCTACGCCATGGCGCCGATCGTGGGACTCATCGACCGATACCACCGCGACGTGCTCGCCACTCGGCCGGCCGATCCGCAATGCGGACCGCCCACGGCGTGCGTTACCACCATCCAAGGCGGCACGGGGGCCAACACCGTGCCCGATCGTGCGATCATCGACGTCGATCGGCGCCTCACCCCTGCTGAAGAACCTGCGGCGGCGTATGAGGAGCTCGTTTCCTACCTGTCTAACGAAACGTCAGCCGGCGAGTGCCGAGTCGAGCACCTCTCGCCGTGGATGCAGAGCCGAGGCCTGACCAGCGCCGACAACCGCCGCTGGGCGGAGCGGTTGAGTTCAATGGCCGCCGAGGTCGGCATTAATTCGCAGACGATTGGCGTACCCTTCGGGACCAACGCGGCGTCGATCGCGGCGGCTGGCATTCCCTCGGTCGTCTTTGGGCCGGGCTCAATTGCCCAAGCGCATACCGCGGACGAATGGATCGCGATCGACGAGTTGCAGCGCGCCGTCAGCCTGTTTCACCGCATCGCCACCGGCGCCATTAGCGCCGATGGCTGATCGCGACGGCGATGGCTTCTAGAACACGTCCAGTGCGAAGTGGTGCCCGCTGTGGTACTTCCGACGGTTCGGATAGTAGTTGTGCCAGCGGCGGTTGTAGACGGGGATCCGCATTTCAGGCGGATAGCGGTAGTAGAGGCTGTCGGCGCTGCGGTAGTACTCGCTCCCCCAGAAGTTCTGGGGATAGTACACGTACGGATAGTGATAGAAGCGGTTCCAGTCCTGGGTCGTGTACGTGCTGGCCCACGCCTGGCCGTAAGCCTGCTGAGCCTGGGCCGACTCGGCCGGGCCGAACGCAGCGAAGCCGGCGCCCACGCACGCGGCGAAGAGAATCTTGCGGAGCATGAATGTTCCCCCTTGGCCTTCGCGGGCGCGGGCGCCCCTGCTGGCTCGTCCAGCAGTGCTAAGCGTGTATCGGGTCCACTGCCGGACAAGCCGGCCGTGGCACACACCGCGCCGCGAAGTAGCGTTATGGGAGAAATCGACCGGCCAGGGGGATGCGGTTGAGTGATTATTCGTCACAATCGTCACAAACATCACGCTAGCTGATCGGCCGGCAGACGGGCCGAAGCTAGACAAAGCTCATCAAACGTGGAGGCGACAGGCATGAGTCGTGTGCAACTAAAGCGGTGGCGGGCGACGCTGTTCGCGATTTGGTTAGTAACGTCTTTCTGTGGGTTGGTCAGTGCGGACGAGGCAACTGAAGCCCAGTCCGAGCAAGCGGCGTCGAACGATAAGCCGCAGGCCGATTGGGGCGCTCTGTTTCGCATGCACTATGTGAACCGCGTGCGGGCGTTCAAGGAGCAGAATCAGCAATTGCAATACGTTGTGCTGTTGGGAGACAGCATCACCGAAGGCTTCGACGTCGCGAAGTATTTGCCAGGGCGGCGGGTGCTCAACCGCGGCATCGGCGCCGACGTCATCGGAAATGCGCTATCCGAGGACGATCCCCGCGGCGTGCTGAAGCGGCTCGAGGAATCGGTGTTCGATTGTGCAGCGACCGACGTGTTTCTGCTGATTGGAATTAACGACCTCGGCTCAGGCCGGACGCCGGACGTGATGGAAAAGGGCTACCGCGAGATCCTCCAGCGGATCAAAGAAAAGACGCCGGCGGTGCGGGTCCATGTGCAGTCGGTGCTGCCGACGCGGGATCGGCATGCCAAGCACAACAAGCCGGTGCTCGACTTCAATGAGCGGATCAAGAAGCTTGCGAACGAGTTCGGCTACGACTACATCGATCTCCACTCGCTGATGGCCGACGACAAGGGAGAACTCAAATCAGAGTTCACCGGCGACGGGCTCCACCTGAACGACGCCGCGTACAAGATTTGGGTCAGCGAAGTAAAGCAAGTGATGGGATGGTACCCGCCTTAAAACGTCCCTGCACTTACTCCGGCATCTTGCCTTCGACCAGCTCCTGCTCCCACTCGTCCATCAGCGGCCAGTCGACGGCGCAGGTGCCGAAGTCGGCCATGTGGAGGTAGCCCTCGAGCCGCTTGAGCGTGCGGTCGATCAAGGCATTGTCTTTGCGAAACGGCGGACCGTGGCTGGGGAGCAGCCACTTCACGTCGCTGGCTTTGATGCGATTGAGCGACTTGATGAAGTCGACGATGCTGCTGCCATGGTGGGCGTCGATGGCGCCGACGCAGCCGTCGCGAAACAGGTTGTCGCCTGAGAAGAGCAGTTCTCCCAAGCGGAAGCTGAGCTGGCCGTCGGTGTGTCCCGGCGTGTGCCAGACTTCGAGATTCAGCTTGCCGATCTTGATGACGTCGCCGTCATTCACTCGGAGATCGACTTCAACGGGCGGCATGTCCAGATCGATGTCCTGGGCGGCGATCTCTGCAAACGTGGCGAGGCGGTCTCCTTTTTCCAGAAGGTCGGCCGCCGAGGGATGCGCCGTCACCGTCGTCTTCAAAACCTGCTTCGCCTTGGCGAGACCTTGGATGTGATCCACGTCGGCGTGCGAGGCGATGATGGTCTTGCACTTGCTGAACGGAAAATCGAGCTGGCGAATGAGCTCGATGAACTCGTCGGTCGAATCCTCGTAGCCAACGTCGATCAAAGCCCATGCCGCATCGTCGTAAATCAGGTACACGCTGCAACCGATGCGGCGGCGAGCCTGATGGTTCAGCTCGATGACGTGCGGAAACAACGGTGTCCTGGTGAGCATCGCGGGCCGTGCAAAGATCAGGAGGGCGGGGGCAACGGGCGTGGCCAGGCGGCGACCAACCTCTTGGCGGCGGCGCGAGGTCACGCGGAAGAGGAATTCTACGGGGCTTCTGGGGGGAGTTGCAACCGCTTGACTGTCATGGCCGATTTCGTCTTATCGCGAAGGCTTCGGTAACGAGATTTAATCTCAAGAATTCGTCGGCGGCGCCAGAATAGCCGCGAGGCCTTTCCGGTAGTCGGGGTAGGCGAGCGGAACCTGCAGCGTTTGCATGAGCTTGGCGTTGGAGACGCGGCGGTTGGCGGCAGCCCGGGCGGCGGCCGGCGAGTCTGGGGGCGGCGTGCTAAAACTTGGCTTTGGCGCCCCGATGAGCCTTGCGACTTCCGCGTAGTATTCGCTGCGCGGCGTCGGGACGCCATCGCTTACACAGAAGACGTGGGGTCCGTTGCTTTCGAATTGCGATTTCAACCATGCATCGACAGCCACAACGATGCGGGCGGCATCGTCCACGTGGATGAGGTTCAGCCACCCGGCGATTGGAACGGGAAGCGGGTCGCCGTTGCGCAGCTCGTCGAGGTAGGGAATGCGGGCGGGGCCGTAGATGCCGGCGAGGCGCAGGATCGCGCTACGGCGACCAAGCGGATGTTCGCTGAGAACTTGCTCGGCGGCGAGCGAGGCTTTGCCGCCGTCGCGGTACGGAGCGGGCGGAGTTCGTTCGTCGACCCACCCGCCTCCGGCGGCGCCGTAGACGCCGGTCGTGCTGATGTAGATGGCACGGCTGATCGATCGAGGAGCCGCATCCAACACGTTCTTGAGGCCGTCCGCATACACGGCGCGGATGTCGGTTGCGCTCGATCGATCGAAGCCGATGGCATAGAGCATCGCTTCCGGCGGCGTAGCGTCGATCCCGAACGCTTTTTGCACATGGACAAGTGAAGCAGGTTCGGTGACATCGCCCCGTGCGGTAAGCATTCCCGCGGCGGCCAGCTCTATGGCGCGATCCTCATGGCGAGTAAGCGCCAGGGTGCGATCGCTAGCGGCGAGCCACAAATGGCCGACTCGCAGACCGAGATATCCGCAGCCGAAAATAATTCTTGTCGCGGACATGGCGATTCCAAGAAGACAGCCGCAAAAAGGCACAAAAGTCGCAAAAAAGAAACCCCGAAAGGAGCGATTGGTTCCTCATTCGTACAGGAGGGAACAGACGAAACAGAGATTGCATCGAATCCAATCTCTGTTTCCTCTGCTGCCTCCTGTTCCGTCTTCTTTTTTGCGACTTTTGTGACTTTTTGCGGCAAGCATTCAATCCAAGGAGTCGGGCGATTGCTGACCGCGGGCGCCGGCTTCGAGGTAGGCGGTCAGCATGATCTGCGCGGCGAGTTGATCAAGCCGCTCTTTGCGGCGCTTCTTGGTAAAGCCAGCGGCCAGGAGCATCTGTTCCGCTTCCGAGCTGGTGTATCGTTCGTCGAAAAACTCGACAGGCACTTTAGTGGTTTCTTCGAGCCATTTGCCGAACGCCCGGGCCTCGGCCGACTTCTGGCTTTCATCGCCGCTGGTGTGCACTGGAAGGCCGACGACGAATCGAGCGATCCGCTCTTCGGCAGCCAGCCGGCGAAAGTAATCGGCGTCGAGCCGCTCGCTCCGCCGGGTATAAGTTTCGTAGGGCCCGGCGATGCCAACTTCCAAGTCGGCCGTGGCGATGCCAATGCGAACCGTGCCGTAATCGATTCCGGCGATGCGCGTTGAGGCGGGCGGCATTGCAGCAGTTTTTAGCCGCGAGCTAACAGCTCGCCGGTGAAGTGGAGTGGGTGCTCAACCGTTATGCTCCGGCGGGCTGTTAGCCCGCGGCTAAAGGCGCCGAACCGCTACAGGTACTCGGTCCAGCCGCGGCTGTCGAGCATCTTCACGATCTCGCGGATGGCCTCCTCATCGTGCTTGTTAGCCACGAGCGTCGCTTCGGGCGTATGGACCACGAGGCAATCTTTGAGGCCGACGGTCACGACCAAATGGTCGTCGTCAGTCCGTACGATCGTGCCGGTGGTACTCATGCCGAGGTGGCGGCCGATAATCGTGTTGTCGAACCGGTCGGTCCCGGCGAGACGCGCGAGCGACTGCCAACTGCCGAGGTCGTCCCAGTCATAAGGGGCCTCGATGACCGCCACGTTCTGGGCGTGCTCCATGACGGCATAATCAATCGAGATGCCCTTGATCAGCGAGAACTCGCGGGTGAAGACTTCGTGCTGCTGGGGCGTGCCCCAAGCGTCGCCGATGGCTTCGAGATGCTTGAGCATCTCAGGCTGCCGCTCGCGGAGGGCGTCGAGAATCGTCTTCGCCTTCCAAATGAAGATGCCGGAGTTCCAGTAGAAGTCGCCGGAGGCGAGATACTCGGTCGCTGTCGCAAGATCGGGCTTCTCGCGGAAGCGGCGGACGACGAATGTTGGCGCCGCCTCGTCGTGAATGTCGATCCGCGCCGCCCGCTGAATGTAGCCGAAGATCTCGGCCGGGTAGGTCGGGCGGATGCCGAAGGTGACGATGCGATTCGGCTCTTTGGCCACCATGCCGACCGCCTGGCGAACCGCATCCTGGAAGCGGCTCGAGTTACGAATCACATGGTCCGCCGGGAGCACCGCCATGGTGGCATCCGGGTCATGCCGATTGATGAGCAGTGCCGCCAGTCCAATGCAAGGCGCCGTGTCGCGCTTGCAGGGTTCGCCCACCAGCGACGAATCGGGAAATTCCGGCAACTGTTCGCGAATCGCCGGAAGCAATCGCTCGTTAGTCACGATGAGCGTCTGCTTGGGCGTTACCAAATCGCCGAGGCGGTCAACCGTCTGCCGCAGCATCGATTGATTGCCGACAAGGGCAAGCAATTGCTTGGGCATACGGGCGCGGCTCGCCGGCCAGAACCGCGTGCCGGCGCCTCCGGCCATGATGACTGCGTGGAGCATGGACGATGTTGTGGTGGACGGTTGTCGGATCAAAACGTGCGGCGACGTAACGGGGCCCCTCAGCCGCGGGCTAACAGCCCGCCGGTGAAGTGCCGCAGAACTAACCATGTTACCCCGGGTGTGCATCATCTCGCTACCGGCGACGCTAGTACCCACTTCGCCGGCGAGTTATGAGCTCGCGGCTACTTGCTGTCCAGCGCTGAACGGAGAGCGGCGGCGGCTTCGCTAGGGTCGTCGGCGTCGATCAAAGCCGAGCTGACAGCTACTCGCGAGAAGCCCGCGGCGACCACCTGGCCTACATTGTCGGGCGTGATCCCGCCAATCGCGAAAGCCGGCAATCGTATCTCGGCGGACACCTGTTCCAGCAGCCGGACGCCCGGGAACGCGTCGAAACCTTTGGTCCGCGAGGGAAACGTCGGGCCGACGCCGATGTAGTTGGCGCCGTCGAGCACGGCCGCTCGGGCCTGCTGGAGGCTGTGCGTCGAAACGCCGATCAGCTTGCGCGGGCCGCCGATCGCCCGGGCATCTTTGACGCTCATGTCATGCTGGCCGAGATGGACGCCGTCGGCGTCGACGATCGCCGCAATGTCGGGACGGTCGTTGATGATGACGAGTGGTCTGCGCTTCGCAGCCCCTTCTGGCGCCAGCCCCGACCTAGCTAGGTCGGGGCTAGAGGGGGCGGCGCGGCGAGCGAGTTCTACGAGCAGGCGCGCTCGCGCGACAAGCTCGCGTTCGGTGAGTTTCTTGTCTCGCAGTTGTATGCTATCCACGCAGCCGGCGAGCAGCGACTCGACTAACCGAACGAACTCCGATTCGGATTGCCGGCCGTCGATAAGCACATACAGCCGCGCTTCGCTAAGCCGCTCGCAGGCGTCCATGGTGCGGCCGATGGCCGCCTCAATTGTATAGAGCCGATAGCGGATCGCCTCGAAGCTGGCGGCGAGCTGCGGCGTTTCGACTTTCGCATATTCTTCCAGGCTGCGGAGCGACTGCTTCAGCCGCTCAAGGCTCGCAACACAAACGCCCCAAGCATCTGCCCGCTGTGCCTCGCTAGAAGTCGTCACCTCCGTCCCTACGTCTTGCTGGGTGTCGCGAGCCAAATGGCGATCGGACCAGGGCAGGGTGGCGCCAGCCGCGCCGAGATCGTGCCGAAGCTGCTTCAGCAGCTCTGTGAGATGTCCGTCGTCGAGGGCGAATCGCACATAATCTTCCACCACGCGCAAGCCTTCACTGGCTCGGTTCAGCGCGGCGTCGAGGATGCGGAGGGTGGTTCGATCGTGAGGCATTCTTAACATTGCTAGCAGACTCGCTGGCGCCGAGACGGCCCGGCTCGCTGGTCGCTTCCAAACCGACCTCGCCGGGGGCCGGCATTATCGTTATCTTAGCCGCCCGGCGGAGGCCCTAAACCCCTACGGGCGTTACGGTTGCCTTGAATTGGCGGCCCCGCGGCCTACACTTTCACACCGCAGTATCGCGACAAGCTGTGGGCGGCGCATCTCATTTATATGGGATACGCACAGCGCCTTCGGCTCGCGAACTGCGCTTCCTACTCGCGACGGCAGGAATTACCGAATCGTGCCGCAGCCGAAACTCCATCCGCTGATGCACCTCTGGCCGGGGCTGGCGCAGCTCTGGACGCGAGGGTCTTGGGCGG
>DASVCM010000502.1:0-2411 GCA_036381635.1 Lacipirellula sp. | reverse complement strand
AACTCTTCTTCTCCAATGGTGGCCCAATGTAAATGGGACGCGTGAAGGCGCTTCACCGGCGGCCTGTTAGGCCGCGGCTACTTGGGAAGGCGCCGATGGTTCGAAAGTAGCGGAAGAGGTGGCCACTTTCCACACAAAGTTTGGGGAAAACGCGCCGCAGCGCTGCTCGTCGTCGCTAACGGACCACGCGTGGCGCCCACTCGCTTAGACGGCGGCCATTTCGATGGCTTGGGCGCATAGCGCTTTGCGCTCGGGGCAGCCGTTGCAGCTCCACCAGTCGGCGGCGGTGCGGCTGGTCCACTCGGAGTCGACCGGCACCTGGTCGAGCGCGTCGCGCAGCTCGGCCATCGATTGGAAGCGGTCGGCCGGGCGCTTCTCCATCGCGCGGAGGATGATCTCCTCCAGCTCCGCGGGGACGTCGCCGTTGATGTAGCGCGGCGGCTCGGGGTCCTCCGTCGCGTGGGCGATCATCACCTTCATCGGATTCTCGTACGCGAACGGGGCCTTGCCGGTGGCCATGTAGTACATCACGGCGCCGAGGGAGTAGACGTCGCTGCGGGCGTCGACCTCTTCGCTCGAGGCCTGCTCGGGCGACATGTACAGCGGCGAGCCGGTGATCGAGCCTTCCTGCGTCAGGCCGGCGCTAGTGGCGTCGTGCAGCGGCTTGGCGAGGCCAAAGTCGAGGACCTTGGCCACGTCGTGCATGCCGCCGCGGTAGGCGACGTACAGGTTCGCCGGCTTGAGATCGCGATGGACCAGACCGTGGTTGTGGGCTTCGGCCAGCGCGTCGCAGATTTGCCGCATGAGGTACAGGATGCGGTTGGCCGGCAGCGGGCCGCCGTTCTTCACCAGCTCGCCGACGTTGTGGCCGGGGAGGAACTCCATCACGTAGTAAAAAGTGCCGTCTTCGGTGCGGCCGTAGTCGTAGATGTCGATGGTGTTCCAGTGGGACAGCTTCGCGGTGGCGCGGACTTCGCGCTCGAAGCGGGCGAGCACCTGCGGGTCGCCGGCCTTTTCGGCGCGGATGACCTTTACGGCGCAGGGTCGCTTCATCATCTGGTGCTCGGCGAGATAGACCTCGCCCATGCCGCCCGAGCCGAGCAACTTTTTAAGGCGGTACTGGCCGAGCTGCTTGGCGACGAACGCCTCGCGGCGGAGGGCGCCGATGGTGTGAACGCCAACGATCGCGCCGAGCGCCGACATGGTCATGATGAGGGCCTGCTCGGTGAGGACGCCGTGGAAGTCGGTGTCGACGAGTTGCGCGAATGCATCGTTTCGCAAGTAGGTCCACAGGTTGAGCGCCACGGGCGCCGTCGCCATGAGACCGATAACGACGCCGGCGCGGCGCCAGTTGTTCGGCACGAACAGTGCGTACGTGAACACCAACAGCATCCACAGGCCGACGATCTGCGGCACATGGGGATGAGAGCCGTCAGGCGATGAAGTGACCTGAAGCCGATCGTAGTGCAGCAGGAAGAAGTACGCGGCCGGCGCGCCGAAGATCATGGCCTCGAAAACGCGGAGCTTTGTAAGCGACAGGTCGCACTTGCTGCAGAGACGCGTGGCCAGGAAGCCGAGCAGCAGCGCCACGCCGACGTGGACGGCGTAGAACGGGGCGGCAATGATCCAATCGCCGGTAGCGGCGCCTTGAATGATCAGCCAGAGGAAAAACAGGCCGAACCCGGCGCCCAGCAGCAGGGCGGCCATCCGCAGGCGTTTGCGCAGCAGACTGCGGGTTTCGCTCGACAGGTGAGGCGTGCTTCCCTCGACGAGCGCGACGCGGCGGCGGGCGGACTGGGCAAGCTGATCGGACTCTTTCAGTCGCCGCAGGCGGCGGCGCGGGGCTTCGATCGTGACGGCGCCTGCCAAGTCGGGATCGGAATCGGCCACGGGAGGGTTCTCCGACGATGCACTCCGCCGGCGCAGCCCATGGCGCCATGGCCCGCTGCACTGGATACGTGCAATCGACAATCTATCGTATCCGGGTTAGACGCAGCGGGGCAGGGGATTGTTCGCGCCGGAGGACTACGGATGGACTTCAGAGAATAGTTCGCGATTTGTCACGCGAAATTGGGATTTTTTGTGTTCCAAACGGTGGCGCAAGCGTTAGCCCCGACCAAGCTTGGTCGGGGCTAGTTGGGTCCGCGATCGACCGCTGTGCGGCTTAATAGGACCCGGCAGGAATGGCCTCGCCGCCGGCGACGGTGAGCAAGGCTTTGAATATTTCGGGATCGACATCGTGGCCGATGAACTCCACGTGGCCGTCCACGAATCCGGCGATGAAACCGCCCGGATGAATTGAATCAAACGGTTTCATCAAGTTTTTTTCATCCGGTTCCCAGTCGTCCGGCTTCGTCCAGGTTGCGACGGCGGAATTTCCTGTTTGAACGATCGCGATCGTGTTCGCCGTG
>DASVCM010000501.1:0-3729 GCA_036381635.1 Lacipirellula sp. | reverse complement strand
GCGTCCCCGGCGAGCGCGGTTTTGAACCCGGGCCGACGCCACTGGCTGCCGAGGCCGAACATGCCGTGCGCGAGTTGGCGCCAATTCATGCCCTTCGCGAAGACGCAGCGGGCGCGCACAAGCCAGCGCCGCGAAACCGTTGGGTGCTCGATGTGGTGCTCATCGAACCGAACCAGTGGGTCGTCGGCTGCCATCGTACTATGAGCCGCGTCGCCTCCTGGCCCGGCGGCGTGCCGCCGCTTGAGCTGCCCGAACACGCCGTGTCGCGCGCCTACCTGAAGATGGCCGAAGCGATGACCTGGGCGTCTTTGCCGATGGCGCGCGGCGATCGCGTGGTGGAGCTGGGTTGCGCCCCCGGCGGAGCGTCGCAAGCGCTGCTCGATGCGGGGCTTGAAGTCATCGGCGTCGATCCGGCCGAGGTGGATGAATCGGTGCTCGCCCATCCGCGGTTCACGCACGTGCGGGCACGCTCGGTCGAGGCCTCGCGCAAGGTGTTTCGACATGTCCAGTGGCTGGCCGCCGACATGAACGTCGCCCCGCAGTACACGCTCGATGCGGTGGAGGCGGTCGTGACGCATCCCGGCATTCACGTCCGCGGGATGCTCCTCACCCTGAAACTGCCGGATTGGCATCTCGCCGACGAACTGCCCGCCTTCGTCGCCCGCGTTCGTGGCTGGGGCTACAAGGACGTGCGACTCCGGCAACTGGCGTTCAATCGCCAGGAAATTTGCCTGGCCGCCCTCCGCAGCCGCGGCCAGCGGCGAGTCCTCCGCTCCGCCGGCCGCCAGCACCGCCGCCGCGACACCGGCCACGCTAGCATCCCCCCGCCGCATGTCGAGAAAGATATATAGCCGGGCCATCCTGGCCCGACGCCCAGTGTAGTCCTCTCGCTCCGCGAGAGGGTTCATCTAGCGGAGCGAGATGACTACACTCCGGCCAGGATGGCCGGGCTATCTAGCTAGCTTGGCGCCGAGCTTGACTCGCGGCCCCAATCGCTGGTACTTACGCCTCGCTTTTCGGCGGCGAATTACCTGCGAACGGAACTACCGCGAACGGCTTGAGGCGTTGTCTTGATCTCCCCTTCCCCGCATCGGCGACTCTTGGTACTCGCCTGCTGCGCGCTCATCGCGTGGCTCGAGGGGAATGATGCGGCCGTGCTCGGCCAGCGCGTCCAATTCCCTTCGACGATACCCGGCGCAGCGCCAGCCTACCCGGCGACGCCGCAGCCGTCGCTCGCGCCCGCACTAACTCCCTCGCCCACGTTCGACCCCTACGCCACGCCCGGGCTCGGCGCCCCGCCGGCCGACATTCCCTACACGCCGCCGACGCTGACGCCCAACTACCTCCAACCGCCGCCCATCGCGCCGCCTGCAGTCGGCGTCCCATATGCCGCTCCGCCGCCGGGCGGCAATCTGTTTCAGCACCTGCCGACCGTGCAGTGGAACCGCGGCACGTACGACTATCAAAACCCCGACGGCTCGATCTCGCGGCTGCAGCGATTCTTGCAGCAAATCAGCATCGAGCACACGCATCTGTTCGGCGATCACACGGCCGACCAACTGCAGATCGATCGCACGGAGCTGGCCGCCACATTCGGCGTGCCCATCTTCTACAATCCGGACACGCCGCTCCTAATTACGCCGGGGTTCGCGTTCAACTGGTTCGAAGGGCCGCTCACCGAAACCGGCGCCGACCTGCCGCCGCGCACTTACGACGCTTACCTAGACACCGCCTGGCATCCGCGGTTCAACGACTTCCTCGGCGCCGACCTCGGCCTGCGGACCGGCGTGTGGACCGACTTCCACGCGGTGAACAGTGACTCGATCCGCATCCTGGGCCGCGGCCTCGGCATCATCACGCTGTCGCCGAAAATGGATCTCCACGCCGGCGTTTGGTACCTCGACCGCAATCGCATCAAGCTTCTCCCCGCCGGCGGCGTCCACTGGCGACCGAACCCGGAGTGGGACGCCTTTCTCATCTTTCCGAACCCCAAGATTCGCAAACGCACCGTCAACATCGGCTCCAGCCAGTGGTGGTGGTACGTCGCCGGCGAATACGGCGGCGGCCGCTGGACCGTCGAACGCGACCCGGCTGGTCCCGCGGGCGGCGCCGACGACGACATCGACTACAACGACATCCGCGTCATCCTCGGCCTGGAGTTTGAAACGCAAACCCGCGCTCACGGCCATGTCGAAGTCGGCTACGTTTTCGACCGCGAGATCATCTACGACGGCACGCGCCTGCCGCCCGAGTTCGGCATCGACGATACAGTGATGATCCGCGGGGGGCTCGATTTCTAATGGCGAAGCACCTTCGGCCCATCCGCGCGTCTTGCTACGTCTGCATCGCGCTATTGGCTGTTGTGCTGGCGACGGCGCACCGTGAAGCGCCTGCTCAAACTTATGGAGGACTTTCGCCCGGCATGTTTGCCCCATCCGGTGGAGCCTCGACTCTGCCTGATTCAAAGTCGCCCGGCTTACTGCCTCCTCGCACAGCAACGAACAATCACGACTGGCTCACGCAGCCGGCCATTTCCAGCACGCCAAACTATGAGCAGCCGCAGCCAGCCGGCGTCGTGACGCCCGAACCCTTTACGCCAACCGCCGGCGACGTCATCAACCTCGACGAACTTGCCGCGCCCGCGCCGCCGGAAATTCGCGTGGCCGGGCTCACGGAGCAAACCGTGGCGCCGCTCAATCAGATGTCGCCGGAGCCGCAAGGACAACTGCCGCCCGGCGCTCGCGACGGCGTCTTTCAGAAGATCTACCTCAACGGCTCCTGGCTGCCCGTGATTGAAGACGAACCCGACGCGCTCGGCTTCGCGGAGTTCGACACGGGCGTCGTGCTCGGCTTCCCCTTCACGCGCCGCGACACGCCGCTGTTGGTCACGCCGCAGTTCGGCATGCACTTCCTTGAGAATGCCGACGCCCTCGACATTCCCAGCACGCTGTACGACGCCGCGGTCGAATTCCGCCACCTGCGCAAACTCGGCGGCGGCCCGTGGGCGATGGACGCGGCGGCAACCGTGGGTTACTACAGCGACTTCGATCAGGGATCGAGCGAAGCGCTGCGCATCACCGGTCGAGGCATCGCCGTGTACGAAACTTCGCCGCAAGCCAAATGGCTCCTCGGCGTCGCGTACCTCAATCGCGCCGGCGCATCGGTCCTGCCCATCTTCGGCGCCATCCTGGAGCCGACTCCCAACACGAAGTTCGAGGCCATCTTTCCCCGGCCGCGGTTCATGTGGCGAACGGCCAGCAGCCAGCCGGGCGTTGACGAAGGCTGGATCTTCTTCGGCGGCGAATTCGGCGGCGGCGTCTGGTCCGTCACGCGGCCATCAACCGGCGATCTGGACCTCATCAACTACAGCGACTGGCGGCTCTTGGCCGGCTACGAACGCAAGATCACCGGCGGCCTCTCCACACGGTACGAAACCGGCTACGTCTTCAACCGCGAGTTGGAGTACGACAGCGCCACGCCCGACGCATCGCTCGACGACACAATCTTCGTCCGCGCCGGCGTAATGTACTAGAATCTACAGCCGCGGGCTAACAGCCCGCCGGTGCGCCTTGTACCCGCTCCACCAGCCGACTGTTAGTCCGCGGCTAGTTGTTTTCCTTGAGTATTTCTCATGAACCAAGACGTCTGGACTGCCGTCGACAACTTTCTCACCGAATCTGTCGTGCGCCCCGACCGCGCACTCGACGGCGCCCTCGCCGCTAGTGCCGC
>DASVCM010000500.1:0-3443 GCA_036381635.1 Lacipirellula sp. | reverse complement strand
GCTTGCTGCGCATCGACGTCGACCTTTACCTCAAGCGTGTTCTTCTGAATGTTCGCCTCCGAGCTGATAAACAGGACATGGCCGGAAATGGGAGCCGGCAATGCGGCATTGTTGATCTGGACCGCCTGGCCCATGGTTACTTTCGGAATATCCTCGAAGCGAACGTCGACTCGCACCTGTAGCGAATCCGGTTGATAGAGCGTGACGACCGTGCTCCCGTCAACGTCCGCGATTGGACTCATTCCTCCCGTGAGGTTCGTGCCGGGATAGGCCACGAGCTGATAGACCTTGCCGTCGACCGGAGCTCGCACCGTCATCCGGTCGAGTCGCAGCTTAGCCTCCGCCAGTGCCACACGGGCTTGCTGGAGTCGCGCATCGGCAGCCGCTACGTTTGCCTGCGCCGCTTCATACGCCTGTTTTTCATCGGCCAGCAACTCGAGTTGCGTCTTCAAGGCGTCGCGCCGAGTCAGTAGCGCTGAGCGTTGCCGTTCGAGCGACTCCGTGCGGCCTTTGAGCTCGGCCAACATGGCCCGTGCAGATTCGAGGGCACTCTTAGACTTCTGCACCGCTCTGCCGGATATAGCGCCTTTCGATGCGAGCTTTCCCTGGTAGTCGGCTTCCGCAAACTTCAGTTGAGCCGCCGCCCGCTGCGTCTCAAACGGCAAGTTCTTGAGGGCCGTTGCGACTTCCGCCAGGGAGGCTTCCGCCGCGCCGAGCGCCGCCTGCAGATGCACCGGCTGCTTCAGCCGCGTTTGTGCTGCTTTGAGAGCGGCCTGCATCTCCCTGCGCTCCGCTTCGCGCAGGTTAATGTCGGCCATCGCGCTATCAAAAAGAAGCTGGGCGTCGGCCTTCACGAGTTCGGCGACGGCCTCGCCCGCTGACACCGGTTGATCCTCTACCACCAGCAGCCGCTTGACGACCCCCGGCGCCAACGCTGCCACCCGGATGGGCGTCGGTCGCGGTTCGATCCAGCCGGCCGCCTGGAACAGTGGAGCCCCCTCGCTTTGGATGGTTGATTGACTGGCAAGCACGGGCGTCACCCAGACGGGCGTTGGCGGCCATATCACTTCCCACGCCGCCCACAAGGCAACTGCGGCAAACCCGGTGATGAGGGCGCCGGGGATGATATGGCGTGTGAGAAGGCGAGGACGCCGCCGGATTGACTTTGCCGGCGCCCCGCCTCGCACAATCGCCAACTGCTTGATATCGACCTCGGAGGTCATTGAGCCGCTCGCGTATCGGGACGAACGTACAGGCTCGTCGCCTGAATGCTCACGTTGTCGGACTTGTCGCGCTTGACTTTTCCTTTGATGACGACTGTCCGAAGCTCTCGGACCTTCAACAGTTTCCTTGCATCTTTCTTCACAATCTTGCCCGCCTCGTCGACGAATGAGACAAACACTGTTTTTTGCGGAAGGCCGGCTTCGCAGCAGTAATCCCACGGCGTGGGGCATGTGTCGCCGGGAATCTGATCGCACGATTTGACGGACTCATCAACGATCGTGAACGCCGCCGCGCCCTTCACCCATGGGTTTGTGCGTCCGCCGATGCGGCCGATGACGACAACCTCCTCGCCGTTCTTGGCTTCTTTTCTGACTTTGATCACCCCTTTCGACTTCTTGGGCTCTTTCTCAAGGACGAATTCCTTTTGAGTTGATTGAATCTCAGCAGCGAACAGAGGCTGAACGATCAAGGCGGCCAGCGCGAGAGCGCCAATGCCGAATAATGATCTTTTGCGAGCATTCATGAGTGTTCCTCCAAAAACAGTGGCAAAAGCATATTTCCTAAGTCACTAAGTTGCCCGTAGGGCGTCGACCACAGGCATGCGCAAGGCGCGTATGGCTGGCGGAATCGCTCCCAAGACGCCCAGGAGCAGGCCGACGCCGCACCCGATGAGCATGGCCCGCTCGTCAATTCGCAGGGCGAACGCTCCCATCGTGAAGCGGACGGCGGATTCGTTCACGATCAATAGCGCCACTAACGTCGCCAGCAAACTTGCCGCGGCGGCCAATACGACGCCTTCTTGAATCAGGCTGATGAGAATTGCGCGGCGCACAAATCCAATCGTCTGCAATGATGCGAGTTCACGCACTCGCCCGACCACTGACCCGTACATCGTGTTCAGGCCGGCAAAGACGCCGGCGCCGGAAACTAGCATGACAACCAGCCACGCAAGCATCCGCACTGGGCCGTAATCGCGCTGTAGCGAATCGTAATATTCGACCTCCGGCATCATCTGTAGTTCCAGGTCGAGTCGCTCCATGCAGAACAGTTCCAGATTCGTGAAGTCGGCGTCAGGCGTCATCGTAACGGCGACCAGGCTGAGGTCCTGCCGCTTCATCGCTTGCTGCAAATCGTCGAGCCGACACCACAGCTCCGACTCGAAGGCGGCGCCTGCCGCTGAAAATGTGCCGGAGACCTTCCAATCGCGTCCCTCGAACGTCACGATCCTGCCAACGGCCAGGTGGTCGGACTTGGCGCCAAGTTTTGTCGCCGCCATCCGCCCGGCCAAAACCTCGCCGGACTTCGGCCACTCGCCCTCCTCAAGTTCAACTTTACGGCGCACCAATAGCGCCGAGTGAGTGAGGCCTCGAACAAGGCCCATGTCGGGTTCATCGCTGCCGGCCACGGTCACTTCAGTTCCTAAGTACAGTTCCGGCGAGACGTACTTCTGTCCGTAGCGCTCCGTGACGCCCTCCACGCTCGCTGCGAGAATGTCGCTCACGCTCATTCCGATGGATGAATATTCCAGGTTCTCGCCCATGCCCAGCGCAAACACGACGGCCACCTGCGGATCGCCGCTGACGGCCAGCGATTTTTCAAGTCCGCGAATGAAGCCCACCACGACAAACACCATCAGGATGACCGTCGTCAATCCAACAAAGGTGAGCGCCGTGCGAAGCGGGCGGCGGAACAGGTTGCGAATGGCGTACTCCCAGGGGAGCAAGCGAAAGAACATGGCGCCAATCTCGGAAGCCGGCGACGGCCGGGAAGTGAATTCGACGCGGCGCAATTGACTGGCGCCGGTACGCAAAAAGAGTGCGCAGCGCACGGCCTAACAGAGATAGCTCATGAACCGGCAGCGCATATTGCGGCCTACGTTCATACCGTCATCGGACGGAAGCACCGCCTGCAACGTCATTAAAAGACGTTCCGACGGCGCCATGGCGGGCGCCGTCGATACAATGGGCGCCCAAAAGTTTAAATCGATGCCGAGCGGTTGTGAGGCGGCCTGTTCGACGACGGCGCCGTAGCAGATGCACTGGCCGACAGCATACTCATCATTCGGCGACGGGCGGGAAGGCGCTTGCGGGCTATCCACCGGAAGCTGACGATCGCAATGGCGGCAGCATGAGCGCGGCGCCGCCGGTTCGGTTTCCTCCGCGCAGACCGACGGCGTCAGCCCGCAAACGAGAGGGCAATCAAACAGGGCGACGGCCAAC
>DASVCM010000499.1:0-3338 GCA_036381635.1 Lacipirellula sp. | reverse complement strand
TCATCCCGGAGAGATAATCGGCGGCCGCACGAGTGAGGCCCTCCTGCTGGGCGATGGGAGCGAACTTCGCCGGGAGCGGCTCGCGGCCGGCCATGAGGGCAGCGAACATTTCATGCAGGGCGTCGCACGCGTAGGCCCGTTGCTCGAGGATGGTCGGGTGTCGATAGACGCGCTCGAACAGCAGTCGCTGGAGTTCAGCTTGCTGCTGGCGCATCTCGTTAGAGGACGCGACGAGCGCCCACGGAAGTTGCGCGGCTGCGGCCGCGCTTTCAGGCTGCTGCTGGGCAAGCCGATCGCTCGACGTGCGGATCAGATCGCGGGCCAAGAGGTCGATCAACTCGTGCACCGCCGCACGGCGGAACTGCTGCGCATCGAGCGCCGCGTATCGCTTACGGGCGCTGGCGGCGGCCGAGCGCCAAAGCGCCGCGGCGTTCAGCTCCTCCAGATGGAGCATGCCCAGCTCCACGGCGTCGTCGGCGTCGTGGGCGTTGTAGGCAATCGAGTCGGCGGCGTCGACCGTCTGCACTTCGAGCAGCCGACCGCCAGCGTCCTGCGGCCGCAGCTTCGAAGCTCGCGCCCGCTGACCGGCGAGAATCTCAAGCGACAGGTTCAAGCCGGGAAAATCCGGATAGCGCGTTTCGAGAAGCTCAACGATGCGCAGCGCCTGGGCGTTGTGATTGAACCCGCCGCAATCGGCGGCGCACTCGTTGAGGACGTCCTCGCCCGCATGGCCGAACGGCGGGTGGCCGATGTCGTGGGCCAGCGCCAGCGCTTCGATCAGGTCTTCGTTCAGCCGCAGCGAACGGCCGACCGTGCGGGCGATGGAGGCCATCTCCAGCGTGTGGGTCAGCCGCGAGCGGTGGTAGTCGCCCATCGCGCCGGTGAAGACCTGCGTCTTGTGCGCGAGCCGGCGGAAGGCGCTGGAATGGACGATGCGGTCGCGGTCCCGCTGGTACGGACTGCGATAAGGATGCGGCGGCTCGGCGTGAACGCGGCCAGCCGACTCGGCGCCGTGCATCGCATACGGCGCCAGGTGCGCGTCGAAGTCTGAAGGCGGATTAATCACGAAAGCGAAAAGATAGTAGTGTATATAGCCGAGCCATCTCGCCTCGGCGAGTCGCCTGCGGAGACCTGGCTCGGCGAGTTTTGAGAATTGTATCGGTTCGCCACGATCTTGGAGTCGCTAATCCCTCCCCTGGCCCCTCCCTTCGAGGGAGGGGAATTTCGCCCGGCCAGGATGGCCGGGCTATATGGTTGCCTGGTTGAGGGCCTGCCAGAGTTCTTCTAACGACTGGGAGATCACCCGGGCGTCGGCGACGACGGGCATAAAGTTACTATCGCCCGTCCAGCGGGGGACCAGGTGCCAGTGAAGATGGCCGGGGACGCCCGCGCCGGCCGGTTTGCCAAGGTTCAGCCCGATGTTAAACGCCTCGGCCTTCATAAGCTTGGCGTAAACGTCCGTGAACCGGGCGAGCGTATGCATCGCCTCCAGATGCTCCTCGTCAGTAAGCTCGGCGAGCTGACCGACGTGTCGCCACGGGGCTACCAGCAGGTGGCCGTTGTTGTAGGGGTACTTGTTCAGAACCGCGACGACGCGAGCCCCTGTGTGAACGACCAGGTTCTGCTGGCGGGCGGCGGTTTCGTCGGCATAGCTCGCGGCTGCCCGGCAGAGGAAGCAATCGCGGTCGGCGCCTTCCTGCCAGGAGGTTGGCTCAATGCCGGGCGCCGGGGTCTTGTCACCAGCGATGTAGCTGATTCGCCAGGGGGCCCAGAGACGTTCGTGATCCATGCTCGCCCATTTCCTAATTGCTAGCGGTAAGGGTGGTACGCCCTGAGGTCTTCCGAAGGGCGTGGTCAGCCGGTGCTTTCACCACGCCCTTTCCAGGGCGTGCCACCCGGGGCGCCCGGTCTGGCCGCAAGGACGCATTCTTTGCATAATCCGCGGTCGCCTTGAACACTGGCCGGACCCCTCGGCGGACCTCGGGGTGACAGGGTTCAATCTCGAGATCAACGTCTCCCCGCGCCCGCTGTTGTATCGCCATGCGATTTCGCGTTCAACTCGACATGTTCGCCGGTCCGTTGGACCTGCTCCTGTATCTCGTGCGAAAGCACGAGTTGGAGGCGCTCGAGATTCCGCTGGCCCGCGTAGCCGAACAATATCTCGAAATCCTGGCCGTGCTCGAGCAGATCGACGTCGATGCGGTCGGGGACTTCCTTGAGGTGGCCTCACAGCTCATGGAGATCAAGTCGCGGATGATGCTGCCGCGGCACGAGGAGATCGAGGAGGAGCCGGTCGACGACCCGCGGCACGAGCTGGTACAGCGGCTTTTGGAATACAAGAAGTACAAGGAGGCCGCCTCGCTGCTGGAGGAGCGCGCCCGCGAGTGGCAGCTACGCTACGAGCGGCAGGTCAATGACCTTGACGACGGCCCGAGCGACCCGGCCGAGCAGCCGATTCATGACGTCGAGCTGTGGGATTTGGTGAGCGCCTTCAGTCGCGTGATGAAGGAGAAGAACCCGGCGAAGACCACCAAGATTCGCTACGACGACACGCCGATCGAGGTCCACATGGCCCGGATCGAGGAGCGGCTGGCAGCGGAAGGACGGCTAACGTTCATCAGCCTGTTCGAGGCGGGCATGCATCGGTCGCGGATGGTCGGATTGTTCTTGGCGCTCTTGGAACTGATTCGCCACCGCCGCGCGCGGGTCGAGCAGGCGGAGCTCTTTGGCGAGATCTGGGTGATGCGGGCGGAGGCAATTCACGCCGCCGCGCCGACGGGGAGATAACCGAGCAGTAAACCAAGCTCCCTTGCTTTTACCCGAGCCGAATTGTCAATCAGGAACCCGGAAGTTTAGCCTCGCGTACTGAGCAAACGCCTTGTCAAACGTCACCAGCGTGCACCTAGCAGCATGAGCGTAAGCCGCTAAGTAAGCGTCATTCCACACCTTCGGCGAAAACGTTTGCTGCTTGGTGTAGTCGCGCCACAACGATTCAATCTCCGGCGGTTCGGGAACGAAGGATACTCGGTAGTCCGTTAACAGGACATCGTACAACTGCCAAGCTCTGGCGAGGGTCACCGCCTCTTCCTGAAAGGCCTTCGGGTTCGTCGCCAGCCGCAAGAATCCTTGTTGCGTAATTCGGCAAAAACCGCAACTGTCCTGTGAGAGCGCGTCGAACCAAGCCGACGCTCGCGCATGGTGGACATGAGATTGGAACGCCAGTGCCAGCCAGAAGTTGACGTCAGGCAGATAAATCATCTTCCTCCAGAAGCTCTGCCGTCCGCTCGGCGGTCAACGGTCGACTTCCTGGATGCTGGGAAGGGACAAGAGGTAGTTTA